>CAZLDA010000037.1:7363-13733 GCA_964557875.1 uncultured Pseudomonadales bacterium
GTTCCGACAGTCCCTGGCTCGACAATGCCTGTTTGCCGCCGAGCACGATTCCGATTGCCAGCAGACTGGTCCCGGCGAGTTGCAGCGACAGCTGGCGCTTCAGGTGCGTCGCGGCCGTAGCGGCTTCGTCTGCGAACAACTCGACGTAGGCAGCCGCGTGCTCCGCGAGCATTTGCGGCCGCGACGCTGCGAGTCGTACGAGTGGATGCATGGCAGCGGCGACCGCTCTTACTCGCGGCTTCCGGCGCGGCTCACGGCGTTGAGCAGCACCATCGAAGCGGCGCCAATCGCCGCGGCGATGAGCACCGACTTCACAGGTTCGTCGCGGATGTATGCGACGGTGCTGTCGCCGGCGCGCGATGCGGATTCGCGTACCTGGAACGAGGCAGTGCGCAACGCACTGGCACTGCGCTGCCGCAGTAGTTCGGCATCATTGGCAATTCGGCTGAGGGCGGGCCCCGGACTGCGTACGTTCTCAACCTTCTCGGCAAGCGTATCGGCCACGTGGTTCAGTTTTTCGTCGGCCGCTTCCTGCGTCGAACGGATCGCGCTTTCGGCGGTTTGCTTCGCAGTCTCGACGAGAATGTCAGCTCGATCGGCTGCGCTCGAAATGGGATTGGTCATGGCTTACTCCGTGGCTCTTTAAGCGGAGTCAGCGTACGCGGCGGGTGAGGTGTCACACATAGGCGCGGACCGGTGGGTGGTGTCGGCGTCTCCGGCGCCAGCGTGCAGGACTCGTCCGACAGACGCGCACTCATCGAGACCATCAAGTCAAGGAGTTATGCGCCAAGCGCGGCGCCGACGATCTCCTGCCCTTCGTCCACGATGCGCTGCAAATGCTCGTCGTCGCGGAAACTCTCCGCGTAGATCTTGTAGATGTCCTCTGTGCCCGATGGGCGTGCCGCAAACCAGCCGTGAGGCGTCACCACCTTGACGCCGCCGAACGGTGTATCCCGGAACGGTGCTCGAGTGAGAACCCGCTCGATTGCATCGCCGGCGAGTTCGCTCGAGCGGATCTGCGCGGCTGAAAGAGTAGCGAGTTGCTGCTTTTGCGCCGGTGTCGCGGGTGCGTCGACGCGTCGGTATGACGGGGCGCCGAAGCGCTGCGTTAGCCCGCGATAGGCAGCGGCGGGGTCGAAGCCGGTTGCAGCCGTCATCTCGGCGGCAAGTAGCGCCGGTGCGATTCCGTCTTTGTCCGTTGTCCAGACGCTGCCGTTACGACGCAGGAACGACGCACCCGCGCTTTCCTCACCGCCGAACCCGAGTGAGCCGTCGGCCAACCCGTCGACGAACCACTTGAATCCAACCGGCACCTCGACCAGCTGACGACCTAACCCGGCCGCGACGCGGTCGATCATGGAACTGCTGACGATGGTTTTGCCGACGGCGGCCCGGCCGCCCCACCCGTCGCGACTTCGGAACAAGTAGTCGATTGCCACAGCGAGGTAGTGGTTCGCCGGCATCAGGCCGGATTGCTTCGTCACTATTCCATGCCGGTCGTGATCGGTATCGCAGGCGAACGCAATATCGAACGAATCCTTGATTGTAATCAAGGATTGCATCGCGAACGACGACGAAGGGTCCATGCGGATGCGGCCGTCCCAGTCGAGCGTCATGAACGCGAATGTCGGATCGACACGCTCGCTGATCACCGTGAGTTCGATTGAATAACGCTGTGCGATGCGCGGCCAGTAGTGCACACCTGCACCGCCGAGCGGATCGACACCCATGCGGATGCCGGAGGCGCGGATGGCCTGCATGTCGATGACGTTGCCCAGGTCTTCGACGTAGGCACCCACGAAGTCGTATGGGTGGGTCGTTGCCGCGCGTCGTGCCCGCTCGAGAGTGAGCCGTTTGATGGGCGCGGAAGAGTCAGCCAGCAGCGTATTCGCGCGTGCCTCGATCCAGCGCGTCGCATCGGTATCGGCCGGACCGCCGTTGGTCGAGTTGTATTTGAAGCCGCCGCTGTCGGGTGGATTGTGCGACGGGGTGATGACGATGCCGTCGGCAAGACCGTGCGTACGGTCGCGGTTGTGAGTCAGTATCGCGAGCGATAGGGCCGGCGTCGGCGTGTATTCACCGTCTGCGGCAATCATCGTTTCGACGCCGTTGCCGGCCAGCACTTCCAGCGCGGTACCAAATGCCGGCTCGGACAGCGCGTGTGTGTCGATGCCGATGAACAGCGGACCGTCGATGCGGTTCTGAATACGGTAGTCGCAGATGGCTTGCGACATGGCCAGCACGTGGCGCTCGTTGAAGGATGTTTCGAACGACGAACCCCGGTGGCCCGATGTGCCGAACGAAACGCGCTGCGAAGCAACCCCCGGATCGGGAACGTTGGTGTAGTACTGCGCAACGAGCTTGGCCACGTCGATCAGGGATTCGCGCGGCGCCGGTTTGCCGGCTCGCGGGTTCTGCGTACTCATAGGTGGTGGAGCGGAATCCGTTCAGCCTTTGTCGGGCATCACTTGTAACAGATCGGCCAGGTCGTCGGCATGTTCTTCTTCGACCGCGAGGATCGATTCCAGCATGCGTCGTGTAGTGGGATCGCGATCGCCGAGGTAACGAATGGAATCGCGATAGCTGTCGATCGCGATGCGCTCGGCGACGAGGTTCTCCTTGATCATGTCGGCAAGGGTGGTTCCCTCGATGTATTCGGCGTGGCTGCGCCTCGTAAGGCTGTCGGGCGACAGATCCGGTTCGCCGCCGAGTTGTACGATGCGCTCGGCGATCTGGTCCGCATGCCCCTGTTCCTCGTTCGAGTGCGCCAGAAACTCCTCGGCAACCGACTGTGAATGGATGCCGCGCGCCATGAAGTAGTGACGCCGATAGCGCAACACGCAAACGAGTTCGGTGGCCAGCGAATCGTTGAGCATTTTCAGTACGGTTTCGCGGTCGGCCTCGTACCCTTCGGTTACCGCGCCTTCTTCGATGTGTTGGCGCGCGCGCTGACGGAGCTGGTTAACGTCGATTGTCGGTGTGGCTGGTTTCGGCATGGTGTTCTCTTCCGCCTGGGTTTGATTGCCAACCATTGCTCGTTCCGAGTCGGTATGCCATCGGATGCGGCGGAGCGGTTTTGTCGGATGAATCTTACGGGTGCGGGACGTCGACTACACCGCGTCGCGACAGGGTCGTCTGTTGCAAGTCGCTTCAGCGGTCGACACTGAATCGCAGTACCCAATGAAGGAGTAGTGCCGTGCGAGCACGTGACCGGGACGCATGGAGGCAGGACGACACGGTAGAGCTGTGGGTAACCGTCGAAGCGAACGGTGACGAAGATGTTCGGGAGACGGCCCGGCGCGTGGTCAACGACAGTGAGCCGATGGCGGCGATCCGTCGCAGCATCGAAGAGCGCGGGCTCGATCCAATCTGGACACAACTCATCACCGAATTCGGGACGATGATGTACCTGCAGGGGTGGCGCTCTCACTGGCCGGCGGATAGGGAAGTTCACGAGCGCAAGCCGCGTTGATCAGCCTTCGGTCAACGTCAGCAGAATGTCGGCGTACCAGGCGCAGTTGAGTCCCAGCGCTTCGTCCACCTCTGCGTCGCGAGTGCCTGCGTCGAGGCGGGCCGAATGCACGCCGAGCAAGATCCACGGCAGCATGGCGCTTGCTGCGGGCTGGGTGGCAGCACGCAGCACCACCGGTGCTCCACTGGTGCCGCGGTGCGTACGCGCGTCGGTGAGAAAGTAACCCTCACCCTGAAACCGCAACCCGAACGATGACGCGTTCACCGCCTGCCGGACCACCGGCATATGGTGCAGCGTATCGTGGAAGCCGAGCGGGAAGCCCACGATGAGCAGCGACGAGCCTACTTCCACGTGAGCGTCATCGGCGAGCAGATGTTGCGGAGTGAAGGCGTGAAATACCGCGGTTTTCGGTAGTACGGCGCGATCTATTTCGATCACCGCAACGTCGATTTCGCCGGCTGCATCCACACCTTGTCGCCACGCACTCTTGCCGTCGACGTAGAGGGGAATCGAAAAGTCGGTCGATTCCGCCATGTTGTCGACGTCTGTGTGCATCTCGATCTGCAGATTGTCCGGGTTGTGATTGCTGATTTCGTCGTGCATCACGTGCCTGCTGGTCACCAGAAACAGGCGGTCGTCGCGTTCGAAGAAGAAACCCGTAGCGTTCGTCAGAACCTGTTCGTCGCTGCGGGTTACGATCCGTGTGACGGCGAGTAGCAGGGAATCGATCACGGTTAGGCCTGTTTGGTGACTTCTCGAGCGAATCGTTCGATTGTCGTCATCAGGCGTTCGTTCGTCAGTACGCCGTTATACATCCACGCGAAAATCCAATCGATCGGCAGCCGCGCGCGCATCGCATTGAGTTGGCGCCGCACTGTGTCGACGGTGCCGACCAGCACCAACCCCAACTCGATCATCTGGTCCGCATTCAGCATTTCGCCGGTGTCGGGGTCAGTGAGACCACGGTTGAACCCGAACGGCGCGAACCATGACCCGCCGACGAAACCCGACGAGTGATTCCACAGCTGTCGCGCCTCAGCATCGCTGTCGGCGATGATGAGGTCGCGCAGATAGCCGATACCTTCGCCGAATGGTCTGCCTGATTCTGTGGCGTAGAGGTCGAACAGCGCGCGTTCGCGCTTCGGGTGCAGCGGCGGCAGGATCGCCGTGACGCCTTCGCGCGCGCACCAGCGGATGCTGTTCTCCGAAGACGCGAACGGTTGGAAGATCGGCGGATGCGGTTTCTGCAACGGCTTCGGTACGACGCCCACCGATTCGAGCTGACCGGTTTCGGATCCTCTGCCGTAGAGCCGCGATGCTTCGAGGTCCCACGGCGTGCCGGGACGCGGCACCTGCCAGTACTTGCCCGAGTACTGCAGCATCGAATCCGTCCAGGCGGCTTTGACGATGCGGAAGTTCTCTTCGAACGCTTCGCGGTTCGTAGCGTCGATGTCGTCGTGCTGGTCGGGGAGCGCACCGCTGATGCCGTGCGTCTGTTGCGCGTAAACGTCCACCCAGCGGCGTTGGTAGCCACGCGCGAAACCGGCGTTGGCGCGTCCGCCGGTCATATGGTCGAGCATCGCGATGTCTTCGGCCACCCGCAGCGGGTTGCTGGCGGGCAGCACGATGCCCAGCTGGCCGACGCGGATGCGCTTCGTCTGCATGCCGATGAACAGGTCGAGCAGGACCGGGTTGTTGGAGAGTTCGAAGCCCTCGATGTGCAGGTGGTGTTCGGTGAACGAAATGGAGTCGTAGCCCAAGCCGTCGGCCAGCCGAGCTTGTGCCGAGATGTCGTGCAGCATCGCCTGATACAGCTCCGGTCGGGTGCCCGCCATGCCGGCCGTGATGTCGGCGCGGCTGCCGACGATCGGCAGATAGAACAGCGAAGTCTTCATCCGGTCTCCTCGGTGAGGTCGATATGCGGGAATCAGGCGAGCTTACCGCAGCGGCCACGCGCCAGTATCATGCGCACCCTTTACGAACCGGCGGTTCTCGGGGCGGCGTTGAGTACGACGGACGAGGGTTACATGCGACGCGCGCTCGAGTGGGCCGCGCGCGCGGCGCTTAAGGGTGAGGTGCCGGTCGGAGCGGTCGTTGTCCGTGATGGCGAAGTGCTGGGCGAGGGTGCCAATCAGCCGATCGGCGGCCACGATCCGACGGCTCACGCCGAGATTGTCGCGTTGCGTGCGGCGGCCGCACGTGTCGGCAACTATCGACTGCCCGGGGCGACCCTCTACGTGACCATCGAACCCTGCACCATGTGCGCCGGGGCGCTGGTGCATGCGCGGATCCGGACGCTCGTGTTCGGCGCGCGCGAACCGCGCGCCGGGGCGATCGTCAGCACCACGAACGCCATCGAAAACGCCGCGCTCAATCACCGGGTCGAAGTGGTCGAGGGTGTACTCGCCGACGACTGCAGCGCGTTGCTCAAGGCGTTCTTTCGCGAGCGTCGGGAGGCGGGCGGCGACGACTCACGTATAATCGCGCCTCCTCGTTCACGGGACTCCCGATGACGGACGCCCTTCTGGTGCTGCCCGGCCCCCCGGCGTTTTCCGCGTTTCGCCTCAACAAGCTACTCGTCCAGGCTCGCGCCGCAGATCCTGCAGTGACCGCGTTGTATGCGGAGTATGTGCACCTGCTGGCGGTGAACGCCGAGCTAACGACGCAGGAAAGGGGCGTGGCCGAGGCGCTGCTCGAATACGGTCCGCGCGTCGGGTTGCCGAAACGGGTCGGTGATCCGCTCTTTACCGTATTGCCGCGGCCTGGAACGATCTCGCCGTGGTCGAGCAAGGCAACCGACATCTTCCGCATCTGCGGGCTCGAGAAAGTGCGGCGCGTAGAGCGCGCTGTGCGGTGGTATGTCGCCGGAAGCGCTGCAGTCGACGCGCTGGCACCGCT
>CAZLDA010000038.1:0-13611 GCA_964557875.1 uncultured Pseudomonadales bacterium
GCGGATGCTGCACGAAGACCAACCCGCGGTGCTGATAGAAGACAACCGTGTGGTGGCGCGCAACGCCGCTGCGCTCGATTGCGGCGTTGCCATCGGCAGCAGTCTTGCAACCGCCCATAGCCTTTGCCATCGACTCGAACACTTCAGTCGCGACATCACCGCCGAACGCGAACGGTTGAGGTTTCTCGCCGATGCGGCCTATCGCTTCAGTTCGAGCGTCAGCATTCACGAGCCATCTGCATTTTTGCTCGAGATAAGCGGTAGTTTGAGGTTGTTTGGTGGGCTCTATAGCCTGAAGCGCGGCCTGATCAGCCTGTTAGGAGAGCTGGGGCATCGCTCGACGATCGGCATTGCTCATACACCGCTTGCGGCGTTGGCGTTGGCTCGCGCGCAGGAAAACTGCGAACTTCCACGTTTGCCCGAAGCGGGTGAAGTCAAAACACAGAGTCTCAAATCGTTGCGCCGTATCTCGATGCGGCATACCGAATGCGATACCGCTACGGTCGAGCGATTCTCGAACATGGGCATCGACACTTTGGGTCAGGTGTTCGCATTGCCAACGACTGAGCTCGGACGCCGTTTCGGCCCCCGGCTGCTTGATTATCTCGATCGCCTCACCGGACAACGCGCAGACCCGAGAATTCTGATCACTCCAACGGCAAGCTTTTCAAGCGAACTGACATTCCTCCAGAGCATCTCGAACAAAGAGGCTTTGGCATTTCCAATGCAGCGCCTTGCTCATGATCTCTGTAGCTGGCTCATCGGGCGCCAGCTCGGAGCAACACGCATCGCATGGCGTTTCGCGCCGTTCAATTCGAATGCAGCCGCGATGGAAGTCGAGTTCGCACAGCCACAGCAAAACAAACAGGCTTTGTTGTCCATCAGTCGATTGAAGCTCGACGTGCTCGATCTGCCCGATGAAGTACTTTCACTGCGGCTCGCATCCGTGCGACTCGCACCATGGCAGGCGAAAAGCAGTTCGCTGTTCGCTCGCACCGAACAGGTCGGCCACTCCCCTACCGAGCTGATAGATCAATTCCGTGCTCGACTTGGCGATGGAGTCTGCTCCGGCATTTCTACAAACGACGATCACAGCCCAGAGCTGGGATGGAAGTCGACCGTACCACGCCTGCAGACCGACAAGGCGCGAACGAAGGAACCTGCGGCAGCCGGAACATTGAGCCGACCGCTGTGGTTATTCGATAAGCCGAAGCCAGTATTGCGCCGCAACCTCACCTTGCTGCGAGGCCCTGAACGAATCGACGTTGGTTGGTGGACGACACCGAATGTGTATGAACCGGCGCATCGGGACTATTTCGTGGCACGCCATGTCGACGGCAGTCAGTGCTGGACTTTCATCGACCGACAAGGGGAATGGTTCGTCCATGGCTACTTCTCCTGATGCTTTCGCCGAGTTGCACTGCAAGAGCAACTTCAGTTTCCTGACTGGTGCTTCTCACCCGGAAGAACTGGTCGCACAAGCCGCCGAACTCGGCTATCGAGGCATCGCGATCACCGACGAGTGTTCGCTCGCGGGCGTCGTCAAGGCGCACACGGAAGCGAGGAAGCGCGGCATTCACCTGGTCATCGGTGCGGAGTTCCTTCTGACCGAAGGCATCAAGATCGTGATGCTTGCGCCGCATCGCGTCGCTTACGGTCAGTTGTCGACATTGATCAGCCGAGCACGGAAGCACAGCGAAAAGGGATCTTATCGGCTCTCTATCGATGATCTGAGCTGGGGTGTAGCCGAGTGCTTCGCGCTGTGGGTTCCGCTGACTACCACGATGAGCGTGCTGCTCGATCAAGGTCGTCGTCTGCGCAGACTGTTACCGCAGCTGTGGATTGCACTCGAGTTGTTGCAGAACGGCGACGACCTCGACCTCGCAGCTACCGCTTTGACGTTATCGATGAAACTCGACCTACCGGTCGTTGCGAGCAACGACGTGCACATGCATGTGGCCGAACGGAAACCACTGCAGGACGTTCTGACAGCAATTCGTTTGAAGACGTCGGTAAAAGAACTGGGCACAGCGCTGTACGCGAATCGCGAGCGTCACCTACGCTCCCTCTCGAGACTGCGCTTGCTGTACCCCGCCGAGATGCTGCAGGAATCGGTGACGATCCTCGACCGATGTCGGTTTTCGCTCGATGAATTGCGCTACGAGTACCCCGAAGAACTCGTACCGGAACATCTGACACCCAGCCAGTTTCTGCGGCAGATCACGCTCGCAGGTGCCGCAAAACGTTGGCCTGCAGGCGTACCCGGAGATGTCAGGGAGTTGCTCGAAACCGAACTCGACCTCATCGAGAAGCTGCAGTACGAGTACTTCTTCCTCACTGTGTATGACATCGTCCAGTTCGCACGCAGCGAGAACATCCTCTGTCAGGGTCGCGGATCGGCTGCAAATTCCGCGGTCTGTTATTGCCTGAACATCACCGAGGTCGATCCTTCACGACTACATCTGCTATTCGAGCGATTCGTATCGAAGGAACGCAACGAACCACCCGACATTGATGTCGACTTCGAGCACGAACGCCGCGAAGACGTCATCCAATACATCTACAAGAAATACGGGCGCGATCGCGCGGCCATCGCCGCCACACTAATCACATATCGCCCACGCAGTGCAGTTCGCGACGTTGGTAAAGCGTTGGGGCTGAGCGTCGACCTCGTGGATCTGTTGGCGAAATCGCTCGCATGGTGGGACCAGCAGGATGTGCTGGAGGCCCGCTGTGCTACTGCCGGCGTCGATCCGAACAGCCCGACAGTGCAGCAATTTTTGATCATGGTGCAGGAAATACTCGGCTTTCCGCGGCACCTCTCACAGCACGTAGGAGGATTCGTCATCTCACGCGGGCCGCTTGCACAGCTAGTACCGATCGAAAACGCGGCGATGAAAGAACGCACAGTGATTCAGTGGGACAAAGACGATCTGGAAGCACTCGGATTGCTGAAAATCGACGTGCTCGCCCTGGGTATGCTGACGGCGATTCGGAAAACGATCGACCTGCTGAATGACTTTCACGGCATCAACCTCACCGTCAACGACATTCCGCCCGAAGATCCGCTGACGTACGAGATGCTGCAGCGGGGCGATAGCGTCGGGGTGTTTCAGGTCGAATCCCGCGCGCAGATGAGCATGCTACCCCGGCTGAAACCACGTACGTTTTACGATCTCGTGATAGAAGTGGCGATCGTTCGGCCCGGACCGATACAGGGCAACATGGTGCATCCGTATCTACGCCGCAGACAGGGACTCGAACCGATTACCTACTCGAGCGAATCGGTACGCAGCGTTCTCGAACGCACGCTCGGCATTCCGATCTTCCAGGAACAGGTCATTGAACTCGCCATGGTCGCGGCCGGCTTCAGCGCAGGCGAAGCGGATCAGCTGCGTCGCGCGATGGCGGCGTGGAAGCGTCGCGGTGGTCTACAGCAGTTCGAAACTAAGCTGATCGACGGCATGATGGCGCGCGGCTACGACCAGGATTTCGCAAAGCGCGTATTCGAACAGATCAAAGGATTCGGCGATTACGGATTTCCGGAATCACACTCCGCGAGTTTCGCATTGCTCGTTTATGTTTCCGCGTGGTTAAAACGACATGAGCCCGCTGCATTCTGTTGCGGGCTGCTCAACAGTCTGCCAATGGGGTTCTATTCACCCTCGCAACTCATCCAGGATGCGCTTCGTCACGGCATCGAGTCTCGACCCGTCGATGTTCAATGCAGCGGTTGGCATCATCGTCTGGAAAGGCAATCTGAACCGATTGCCGGTCGATACGACGACATTCGCGATCAAGGCGCAATTCGCCTGGGGTTTCGCTTGATCAAAGGTTTGAGCGAAGCAGCGGGACTACGAATCGAAAAGTGCCAGCCGTTTCGCGACGGCAACGATCTCGCCACACGGGCCGAACTGTCGGTCGCTGAACTCGGATGCCTGGCACGTGCGGGCGCGCTCGCAAGCATTTCGGGTCATCGCTATCAGGCGCATTGGGATGTGGCCGGCATCCAACCGCAGGCGGCGTTGTGGAAGGCAGCCGATCAACGAGACGGCTATCTTACAAATGTACGACTGCCTGCGCCGACGGTTGGCCAGGATCTGCTTGCGGACTACAGCTATCTGACGTTGACGCTCGGTCCACATCCGCTGCAGTTGTTGCGCGATCACACTGCATTGAACGGCTGTCGCAGCGCGCGACAACTGAACGATTCTCGACATGGCCAGCCGATTCGAGTAGCCGGTCTCGTCACCTGCAGACAGCGACCGAGTTCGGCATCCGGCGTCGTCTTCCTGACGCTGGAAGACGAGACTGGCAACATCAACGTGCTGGTTTGGACTTCGGTACTGGAACGTTATCGATCTCAGCTGCTGCAGGGGCAGCTACTGCAGATCAAAGGCACAGTCGAACGCGAAGGAGAAGTCATTCACGTGATCGCCGGTCACGTAGTCGACCATACCGAATTGCTTGGATTACTGGGTGACGCATCGGACGCTGCGCAACGTTTTGCGTCGCGTGATTTCCACTAACGGATCACTCGAGGCGTAAATTCAGGAAACGCGCTTGCGCTTGGAGAGATCGCCGTTCTTGGGCCGCTGTGCCTTCATCTCTCGAACCACCTCAACGAGCAGCGCACGCATTTCGGCCAACTCATCTTTGAGCCCATGGCCCAGCATGTCTACAGCTCGCTCAAGCGACGCGAGTCGCTGCTGAACGTTCGCCTTATCGAACATCATTCGCGCCATACTCTCGAGCGGTTGAATCGGGGCGGCCTCTGTCGACACGGCAACCTTGGGCTTATCGAGATCGGCTCCGATGAATTCATTCCCAATTTCATCGGCTACTAGGCGCACTACCTCGTCGTCGATCTGGTGGATTTCTTCCAGAAACGCATATAGCAACGTCCGATCGCACAGGTTGTTGATCCGTCGCGGTACACCTTGCGTAAACGCATAAACGCGCTCGAACGCCTCGTCGGTGAACGTTGGATCGGTGTTCCACCCGACGAGTCGCAGGCGGTGTTCGATGTACGTGCGCGTCTCTTCCGCATCGAGCGGATTCAAATGGTATGTCGCGATGATTCGTTGACGGAGTTGTTCGAAACCCTCCGACAGCAACGTTGCGCGAAACTCTTCCTGACCCAGGAGGAACACTTGAACCAACGGCCGCCCCTGATACTGGAAGTTCGAGAGCATTCGTAACTCTTCAACCGACTGCGGCGGAAGATTCTGTGCCTCGTCGACGATCAACAGAACGCGTTTGTTTTCGCGCGTGCGATGCAGAAAGAACTGTTCGAGGTCACGCAGAAGCACGGCTTTGCTAGGCCCGTTAGGACGAAGGCCAAATTGAAACGCGACCAGCGTCAACAGATCGTCTTCCTTGAGTTGCGTCGTCACCATATTGGCAACGACGGTGACCTTCGGGTCGAGATCGGCCAACAGTGTCTGCACGAGAGTGGTCTTACCGGTTCCGATGTCGCCGGTGATTACGATGAAGCCATCACCCTGTCCGAGACCGTACTGCAGAAACGAAAGAGCGCGCTTGTGTTCCTTACTCGGATAGAAGAAGCGCGCGTCCGGCGAAAGCTGGAACGGCTTCCCTGTAAGTTTGAAAAATTCCCTGTACATCGACGCTAGCTCCCCTGGGCCCCGTATCCGTATCCGTATCCGTATGCGACATGGTCTGACGCACGTCGTCGCGCCTTGTTCAGGATCATACTGACAGACTCGCAGCCCTTCAGTTGATGCAGCGCGTCCTCGACCGACGATTGAGCTGTCTTGTCAGCTTCGACGAGCACCACTACGTGCCCCACCATGCGAGCCAGCACGCCCGCTTCGGTGCCCGCATGAAGCGGTGGTGCATCCACGATTACGATTCGATTCGGATCACGTTCCGCAAGTTCCCGCATGACATGCGACATTCTTTCGCTGGCGAACAACTCATCGACGTTCGGCAGCATCTTTCCCGATGGAAGAAATGACAACGACTCGATATTGGTTTGTAGAATCGTGTCGTCGGCGTGAACGCTGTGTCGCGCGAGCACGTCAGTCAGTCCGCTTTCATACTCGACGCCCAATACCCGCGCGACGTCATTCTTCGCGACGTCTGCGTCGACGAGCAACACCGATTTGTCTAGCTCGGCCGCGATGCTCAGCGCGAGATTGATGGACACGAACGTCTTGCCTTCGCCGGGAAGTGCGCTGGTAATCAGAATGAGATTATGCGGCAACGCGTGATGAGCGACGGCGGCCGATTTCTTTATCGCCATCAACAGCGGACGTTTGATCCGGCGTAGATCCGCCGCGATCTCCATGTTCACGTTCTGATTCGTCGCGAAGCCCGCGGCGGTCAACGCGGCGATATCGATCTCGCAGAATCCGCCACCGATACGTGGTGAGACGAACGACTTGGAAACATGAGTGAATGAGGCGTCGCCGGCTTCGGTCGACAACTGCGCAGATGGTGACTCGATCGCAGGATCGCGAGCGGCTACCGGATCACGCAATGCGGGTTCGGCTCGGACCTTCCCGATGCTGCCTAACCGAGCCGCTGCTCGCTCAATCGTGCTCATGAAAGTACCTACGCAGGGAGGCAGCGATTCTACCGGCTGGCAACTCGAACGCCTGTAAAGCGTTGTAACGCACGAAAACGGCCGACCGGTTTACTTCAGTCTACAAGCTCGTCACAGTTGATCCGCGAGATGACGGCATAATACACCCAATCAACGGATGGCTTGGACAATGCTGATCACAGATCTAGCCGACGCACGTCCCGCAATTGTGGGACTCGGCTACGTCGGACTTCCCCTCGCGGTTGAGTTTGGTCGTAAGTACCCCACGGTCGGGTTCGACATTAACCATCACCGCGTCGCGGAGCTACGCAGGCGTCGCGATTCGACGCTCGAGGTCAGCGCCGAGGAACTCGCCGCGTCAAACAAGCTTACGTTTTCCACGGACCTGCAGGACATAGCACGATGCAACGTCTACATCGTCACGGTTCCCACGCCAATCGATGTATACAAGCGCCCCGATATGGCGGCACTACGTTCCGCCAGCAAGGCAATCGGCGAAGTCATCAAACGCGGCGATGTTGTGGTTTATGAGTCGACCGTTTATCCAGGCGCAACTGAAGAAGTCTGTTTGCCCATCATCGAAAAAACGTCCGGACTCCGTCTCAACGTCGATTTCTTCGCGGGCTACAGTCCGGAACGCATCAATCCCGGCGACAAGCTCCACCGCCTGACGACCATCAAGAAAGTAACGTCCGGCTCCACGCCGGAAGCGGCAGATCTGGTCGACCGGCTCTACGGCTCGATCGTAACGGCGGGTACGCATCGCGCTTCCAGCATTCGCGTTGCTGAAGCCGCAAAGGTGATCGAGAACACCCAGCGGGATTTGAACATCGCGCTCATGAACGAACTCACGCTGATATTTGAGCGCATGGACATCGATACCGAAGAAGTACTCCAGGCCGCGGGCACTAAGTGGAACTTCCAGCCGTTTCGTCCGGGTCTGGTCGGTGGTCATTGCATCGGCGTCGACCCCTACTACTTGACCTTCAAAGCCCAGGAAATCGGCTACCACCCGGAGATCATTCTCGCGGGACGTCGCATCAACGACTCGATGGGCGAGCACGTGGTCGATCGCGTAGTGAAACTGATGACGCAACGCAAGATTCACGTCGTCGATTCGAAGGTGCTCATCCTAGGTCTGTCGTTCAAGGAGAATTGCCCCGACATCCGCAATACCCGCGTTGTCGACCTCGTGCGCGAACTCAAGAAATTCAACGCGAACGTCGACGTGCACGACCCTTGGGTACACCCCGGCGAGGCAGTCGAGGAGTATGGATTGCACATGGTCGACTCGCTTCCGACAAATCACTACGACGCGATCGTCATCGCCGTTGCTCATGACCAATTCAAGAAGATGGGCATTGACGCCATCCGCAAGCTTGGAAAGTCGGAATGCGTGATATTCGACGTCAAGCACGTATTCGCGAAACAATGCACCACAGCTCGACTCTGAGCGCACCTACATGAAGGTGCTCGTTACCGGAAGCGCCGGCTTCATTGGCTCTCACGTCGCAGCGAAGCTGCTGGCGCGCGGCGACACTGTTGTTGGCATCGATAATCTCAACGACTACTACGATGTGTCGCTGAAGCGTGCCCGCCTTGCCCGACTGGAGGGTCGTAGCGGCTTCATGAACGAAGTGGTCGATGTAGCCGATCAGCACGCTTTCCGGAGCGTTTTCGAACGGGAGCGTCCTGAACGCGTCGTGCACCTAGCTGCTCAAGCGGGCGTCCGCTACTCGTTGGAGAATCCGCAGGCCTATATCGACGCAAACGTCACCGGTTTTCTCAACGTACTCGAATGCGCGCGGCATTTCGAAACAGAACACCTCGTCTACGCGTCATCGAGTTCGGTCTATGGCGCCAACGAGCACATGCCGTTTTCGGTAGATCACAACGTCGATCATCCGGTGAGCCTGTATGCGGTAACGAAGAAGACGAACGAACTGATGGCACACACGTATAGCCATCTCTTTCAGGTACCCACAACCGGGCTGCGGTTTTTCACTGTCTATGGACCCTGGGGACGCCCCGATATGGCGTTGTTTCACTTCACGAAGTGCATCCTCGCCAACAAGCCGATTGACGTCTTCAATCACGGCCACCATCGACGTGACTTCACTTATGTCGACGACATCGTAGAAGGCGTGGTTCGACTCCTGGACCACATGCCCGTGGCCGATCCTTCGAGCCGGAACTCGTCTCCCGGTTCCTCAGCGTCAGCGCCCTATCGCCTCTACAACATCGGCAGCAACAATCCGATCGAGTTGTTGCGCTACATCGAAGTGTTAGAAGACGCACTCGGGCGCAAGGCACAAAAGCGCTTGTTACCGATGCAGCCTGGTGACGTCGCTGAAACGTATGCGGACGTGTCGACGCTCGCGCGCGACATCGACTACAAACCATCCACACCCGTGGAAGTCGGCGTGCGCAAGTTCGTCGACTGGTATCGCGATTTCTACGGTGTGAATCACGGCGGCTGAGCGGCCATGACGATCGAGACAGTAGCGGCAATCGGGCTACTGATCGGACTTTTCACCTACACCGGTCTTGTCGCGTTTTTTGTGTACGGCTGGTTCCGGCGCATCACCGGACGCGCGGCGCTCCTGGCATCCGCAACAACAGCGGCCTGGTTCGCTTCGTATCTGACACTGGGTCGCTTGCCCACGACCGACGTTCTAGAGATTTCGGCCTACGTCTTCTGGATCATCCTGTTGACGCGAATTCTCGGCGTCGCCGTCAATCGTGTTTTCGATCCCTTGTATCGCAGCCAGACCGCGATCGCAGGCTTGACGCTTCTCGCCTACGTCATCGTGCTCGCGGCTTCCGTCTTTCCAGGTCGCCTGGACGCCTCGTGGCCCGTTCTACCGAAGCTTGTCTTCTGCCTCATCGGAATCGTTTCGTTGGAGCAAGTCGCGCGCAACACTCGGCGCGACCACGAATGGAACGTGAAGTTCCTGATCATCGGTCTAGGCGCCGTGTTCACCTATGGGTTCGTCCTTTACGCCGACGCCTTGTTGTTCCGGGGGGTCAGCCGCACGCTGGTTGCGCCCCAAGGCTATGTCTACGCGCTCGCCGCGCCGTTGGTTGCGATCGCCTCCCTACGCAATCGAACCCATCGGATGAATGTGAACCTGTCCCGCCGCTTCGTGTTCCGAACCGGAACGCTGCTGCTCGCGGGCGGGTATCTGCTGGTCATGGGTACAGCGGGCTATTACGTACGCTTCTTCGGTGGCGAGTGGGGCGAGGTTTTCCAGGTATTTCTGGTGAGCGCCGGTCTCGTGGGACTCGCAGTCATCGGCGTATCGACCCAGGTCAGAAGTGCGCTGCGACAAGCGATCGAACGCAATTTCTACGAATACAAGTACGACTATCGCGACGAATGGCTTCGCGTAACACGCGAACTGACGCAAGCAAATCCCGACGAGGAAGTCGGCCCACGCGCAATCCACGCACTCACCGACCTGTTGCACGCGAACACCGGCGCGTATTGGCGAATGTCGAATGAAGGCGTCCTTCTGCCGATGACGCAACTCGGTGGCCAATGGAACAGTCCATTCTCGCCCGCAGGTTCGAAATCGCTAACGACCTTCTTCGAACGGTTCGACTGGATCATTGATCTCGACGAATACAGGCGCAATCCCGCAGCGTACGACGGGCTCGATCTGAGTCTCGATCTCGATCTGCTCAAGGGCGCACGCTTTGCAGTGCCGCTGACGATCGAAGATCGGTTGTTCGGTATCGTGGTCATTGGTCCACCGGTCACACCGATGAATCTCATCTGGGAGGACTACGACATCCTCAAGATCATCGCGCGGCAAAGCGCCGGGTTCCTCGCGCTGCACCACGCGGATAGAGTGTTGTCTGCTTCGAAGCAGTTGCGAGCCATGGACCAACTCTCCGCGTTCGTCGTGCACGACCTCAAGACCGTGAGCGCCCAACTTGGGCTGCTGCTGCGCAATGCCGAGCGGCACAAGACGAACCCAGCTTTCATCGAAGACATGTTGAAGACCACTGAAAATGCGGTTGGTCGCATGAACAAGCTGGTGGATCAGCTGCGTTCTCGCGACCAGGAGTCGCCACAACACAAACTCGACCTGATCACAGTGGTCGACCAGGTTGTGAAGGATCGCGGCGCTCAGGATCCTAAACCTCAACTCGAGACGTTCATTTCGTCTGTCACCGTCCGTGCTGATGCGGAACGTCTCGGGTCGGTGATCGCGCACGTGATCCAGAATGCACAAGACGCCACCGAACCGAGCGGCACTGTGCGAGTGCGCATCGATTCGACACCTGTATGGGCGATCGTGACCATCACCGACACCGGTCAGGGTATGTCACGCGAGTTTCTCGACAACGAATTGTTCGCACCGTTCGCTACGACTAAGGGCGTGGCGGGCATTGGTGTTGGCGCCTACCAGTGCCGGGAGTACATACGCGCGTTGGGCGGCGACGTCTCCGTAAGAAGCCAGGTCGGGGTGGGAACCGAGTTCACTTTGCGCCTCCCGCTTGCGCTGGCAGGTACCCAGGAAGCAGTCGCATGAACAAACGGCACTTGCTCATCGTCGAAGACGATCTTGGCCTGCAGAGCCAGATGCGGTGGTGCTTCGCGGACAGCCAGGTTGAGATCGCAGTGGCCGGTAACGAATCCGAGGCAATAGCAGCCGTGCGACGCAATCCCCCTCAGGTGGTTACGCTGGACCTGGGGCTGCCACCCGACCCAGGAGGCAGCAAGGTGGGTTTCAGCATTCTGAAGTCCATTCGTTCGCTGCTTCCCGACTGCAAGATCATTGTCGTGACGGGGCGCGAGGAGCATGAACACGCGGTACGCGCGATCGCCGAAGGCGCATACGATTTCTACCAGAAGCCGATCGAAGCAGACACGCTTCGGTTCGTCGTCGAGCGCGCGTTTCGCCTGGCCGATCTCGAAGCACAAAATCGACGACTAACTGCAGCCCAAACGCCCGCATCGCTGGCAGGGATCATTTCCGGCAGCAAGAGCATGCAGGATCTCTGCAGGTTAGTAGAGCGCGTCGCACCGACCGACGCGAGCGTGCTGATTCTGGGCGAAACCGGAACTGGCAAGGAACTGGTCGCGCGTGCCATCCACGATCTGAGTGCGCGTAGAGAGAAGGCATTCGTCGCGATCAATTGCGCCGCGATTCCGGAGAACCTCCTGGAGAGCGAGCTTTTTGGTTACGAAAAGGGCGCATTCACCGGCGCCGTTGCACGCAAGCTCGGCCGAATCGAGATGGCAAACGGCGGCACTCTCTTTCTCGACGAAATCGGTGACATGCCGCTGCCACTTCAGTCGAAGATCTTGCGCTTCCTGCAAGAACGCTCACTGGAACGAGTCGGCGGCCACACGCTGATAGACGTCGATGTGCGAGTGGTTTGTGCAACCCATCGCCCCATCAATGAAATGTTGGCGACCAAAGCCTTCAGAGAAGATCTCTACTTCAGACTGGCCGAAATCAACGTGAATGTCCCGCCTCTGCGTAATCGCGAAGGCGATGCCGTATTACTTGCGCACGCGTTCC
This sequence comes from uncultured Pseudomonadales bacterium, assembly GCA_964557875.1. GTDB lineage: Bacteria > Pseudomonadota > Gammaproteobacteria > Pseudomonadales > Azotimanducaceae > DATJGR01. Next base: position 12,109 of record CAZLDA010000038.1, read on the forward strand.
TCCAGCGATTTGCGGCAGACCGAAACCTTCGAATCTCCAACGATGCCATGGCGGCGTTGAGCAACTGGGGCTGGCCCGGAAACGTCCGCGAACTTGAGAATCGCGTCAAGCGCGCAAGTATCATGGCCGACTCGCAACAGATCTCCGCTCGAGACCTCGATCTCGCCGTTGGCGACGAGACGGAAGCGGCATTCCCGTTGAACCTCAAACAAGTTCGCGACGAAGCCGAACTCAAAGCCGTTACGCGCGCGCTTGCACGCGCGGACAACAATCTCGCGCAGGCATCTCGTTTGTTAGGGATCTCGCGTCCGACGCTCTATAGCCTCCTCGAAAAGTTCAACATCGATAATCATGGCGAATGAAACACCCCACGTTCTCGTTACCGGTGGCGCTGGCTTCGTCGGCAGCCACACGTGCGTTGAACTACTAAACACCGGCCACTCGATCGTCGTCTTCGACAATCTGTCCAACAGCAGTACCAAGTCACTCGACGCCGTTCGCCGCATCACGAATCGCTCGCTCGACTTTGCGGAAGGCGATCTGCGCGATGCGAACTGCCTCCACCAATTGTTCGAAAAAAACCAATTCGATGCGGTCATCCACTTTGGTGGTCTGAAGGCGGTTGGCGAATCGGTTGAGAAGCCGATGCTGTACTACGAAAACAATGTCATCGGTACCGTGAATCTGATCAACGCGATGAAGGCGCATTCCGTAAAGACGTTGGTATTCAGTTCGTCCGCCACCGTGTACGGAGATCCGGCACGAATCCCTGCGACGGAAGATCTGCCGACATCGGCGACCAACCCGTATGGCCGATCGAAACTCGTGATCGAGGAGATTCTGCGCGACCTTCATGCCTCCGACCCCGAGTGGCGCATCTCGATACTGCGATACTTCAATCCGGTCGGTGCGCACGCCAGCGGCGAGCTGGGTGAAGATCCGCGCGGCACGCCAAATAATCTGCTGCCTTACATCGCGCAAGTCGCAGTGGGGCACCTTCCGCACCTGCGCGTTTTCGGAGACGACTATGCAACTCGCGACGGTACCGGTATTCGAGACTACATACATGTTGTCGATCTGGCGCGAGGCCACATCGCCGCACTGCAGTTTCTAGCCGATCGACCGCAGCTCGCGGTGCACAATCTGGGCACCGGGCGTGGCTCGTCGGTACTCGAAGCATTGCGCGCCTTCGAGGAAGCGTCAGGGCGTACCATTCCGTATCGCGTCGTCGCGAGGCGGCCGGGCGATATCGCCGAGTGCTATGCCGACACGACAAAAGCACGCCGCGAACTCGGCTGGGTTGCGCAATTCGATCTGAACGATATGTGCCGCGACGCCTGGAGATGGCAATCGCGGCATCCGAACGGATTCGGCTGACCCTATCTCGGAAGGTCTTCTATAATCGCCGAGTCACCGGAGGGGTGGCAGAGCGGTTGAATGCACTGGTCTTGAAAACCAGCGTGGGGCGACTCACCGTGGGTTCGAATCCCACCCCCTCCGCCA
>CAZLDA010000039.1:0-13285 GCA_964557875.1 uncultured Pseudomonadales bacterium
GCCGCGCCGATACCGATGCCGGGTGCACCACACGCGCGTACGGTCCGCCCGGAGCCGGGCTCCCCGCGGGAGTGTTCGCATCTACTCGACTCGCGCGGCTCGCCCCACTCGGGCCACCGACCAGAACAGGAAGAACGCGACGTGCGCCAGATTCGCCGACGCGGGCGCGGCGAACGATCGCAGCCACTCCGACGGCATCGACGCGAGCACGATTGCGATCGTGACGACAACCGGGTTCACGAGCGCGAGTGCACGCGAAGACGTGGTGCGCCACTGGACGGCTGCGAACGCGATGGATGCCACGAGAAACGCAACGCCGCACGCCGCCCAACTGATGCCGAGCGCTCCGCCGGATGCCGCCACGGCATCGAGCGGCGCCTGCGCTGCAGCCCGTGCGGCGAGCGACGCGTCGATGGCCCGGGCCGTCAGCGCATGTACCACCGCACCGATGACGCAACCGATCATTCCCGCAACGCCGCACACGTTCGCGAGCGTAGGCGCGCACCTCGCGTAAGCACGGCGCAATCCGAGATAGCCGAAACCGTACAACTGAATTCCGATGACGCCGAGCAGCGCGCCAAACGACAGTACCCACGAAGGCGCTGCTGCCAAAGCGAGTTCAGGACGCTGGGAATTGCCGACGTACAGCAACATGAGGTCGCCGAGACTCGCCGCGATCGCTACGCAAATCGCGAGCGTGCGCGCCCCGCGGTAGTCCTCACCGTTCGGAAGTGCGCCAGTCGGAAGTACGTTCGTCATCCAGTGGTTTCGACGCAATCGATCGGAGCCTCCCCACCTTCCTTACGGAATCCACGCGGCATTCGAGCAAAGCGACACCGGCAGGCTAGCTGATCGCAGATCGAGCGTCAGCCCCACCACTCGAATCGTTCGTTCTGACACACGTAGGTTGGCCCCTCAGTGGCAACGTCAGGGACTGAACTCGACAAGGCGATGCTGAAAAAGGCCGTTGGCGCGCAGTGTCACCTGCGCGCCAACCGTTTATTCAACGCCCATTCTGCAGGATTACCTCGTATCGAAGCGGTCGAGGTTCATCACTTTGGTCCAGGCAGCAACGAAGTCGCGCACGAATTTTTCTTGCGCGTCGTCCGATGCGTACACTTCGGCCACCGCACGCAGCTCCGAATTCGAGCCGAAGATGAGGTCGACCGGCGTGCCCGTCCATTTCAGTTTGCCGGTGGCGCGATCGCGCCCCTCGTAGACGCCGTCGGTGCCAGATGACTTCGACCACTGCGTAGACATATCCAGCAGGTTCACGAAGTAATCGTTGCTGAGCGTACCCGGACGGTCCGTGAATACCCCGTAGGCCGTCTGTCCAGTGTTGGCGTTCAGCGCCCGCATGCCACCGATGAGAACGGTCATCTGCGGCACACTGAGCGTCAGCAGGTCCGCTCGATCCACGAGCATTTCCGTTGGCGATCGCGGGTTGTTGCTGCCGAAGTAGTTGCGGAATCCGTCGGCAAGGGGTTCGAGCACCGCAAACGACGTGACGTCGGTCTGCGCCTGGGAGGCATCCGTGCGTCCCGGCGTAAATGGAACCTGCACGTCATGCCCGGCCCGCTTCGCGGCCTGTTCAACCGCTGCAGAGCCCCCCAGCACGATCAGATCGGCCAGCGATACCTTTTTGCCACCCTTTTGCGCGCTGTTGAAGCGCGTCTGGATCGCTGTCAGGCGCTTCAGTACGGCGGCCAGTTCCTTGGGATCGTTCGCCAGCCAGTTGTTCTGAGGTGCAAGGCGAATGCGCGCACCGTTGGCGCCACCGCGCATATCGGTTCCGCGGAAGGTGGAGGCCGACGCCCATGCGGTTCTGACCAGTTCCGGCACCGTCAGCCCCGAAGCGAGCACATCAGCCTTGAGTGACGCGATATCGTTCGCGTCGATCAGCGGATAGTCGATCGCGGGCACGGGGTCCTGCCACAACATCTCTTCGGCGGGCACACCCGGGCCCAAGTAGCGCGCACGCGGACCCATGTCGCGGTGCGTGAGCTTGAACCAGGCCTTGGCGAAAGCGAGTTCGAATTCCGCCGGGTTCTTACGGAAGCGCGTAGCAATCTCGCGATAGCTGGGGTCGAATTTCAACGACAGATCGGTCGTGAACATGATGGGTACGTGGCGCTTTGACGGATCATGTGCATCCGGCACCAGGCCCGCCCCTTTGCCATCCGACGGAATCCACTGTATCGCGCCGGCGGGGCTCTTCGTCTGTACCCAGTCGAAAGCGAACAGGTTGTCCAGATACTGCGTGGTCCACGTCACCGGGCTGGCGGACCATGCGCCTTCCAATCCGCTGGTGATGGTGTCGTCTGCATTGCCGCTGCCGCACGTGTTCTTCCACCCCAGGCCTTGCTCTTCGATGCCTGCCGCGGCGGGCGCTGGGCCTACGCATTCGCTCGGCTTACCGGCACCATGCGCCTTACCAAACGTGTGGCCGCCGGCGATGAGCGCAACGGTCTCTTCGTCGTTCATCGCCATCCGGCCGAATGTCTCGCGAATATCTTTCGCTGCCAGCAACGGGTCGGGATTGCCGTTCGGCACCTCGGGGTTCACGTAGATCAGGCCCATCTGCACGGCGGCAAGCGGCTGTTCCAGCTTTCTGTCACCGCTGTAGCGTTTGTCGCCGAGAAATTCGGTCTCGGGACCCCAGTAGACGTAGTCGGGTTCCCAGTCGTCCACACGGCCGCCTGCGAAGCCGAAGGTTTTGAATCCCATGGACTCCAGCGAGACATTTCCCGTCAACACCATCAGGTCGGCCCATGACAGGTTCTGGCCGTACTTCTGCTTGATCGGCCAGAGCAGGCGCCGCGCCTTGTCGAGATTGGCGTTGTCGGGCCAGCTGTTGAGCGGGGCGAAGCGCTGCTGGCCGCCGCCGGCGCCGCCGCGCCCGTCGCTCACGCGATACGTCCCCGCGCTGTGCCACGCCATACGAATGAAGAACGGCCCGTAGTTGCCGTAGTCTGCCGGCCACCAGGCCTGCGATGTCTTCAACAGGGCCGCAATGTCCTTTTTCACTGCGGCCAGGTCGAGAGTATTGAACGCCGAAGCGTAGTTGAAGTTTGCACCCAGCGGGTCGGACTCGGCAGCGTGCTGTCGCAGCGGGCTGAGGTCCAGTTGTTCGGGCCACCAGAACTGATTCGACCTCGGCTCGCCCTGCGCAAAGGCGCTGGGCGCCAGCGCTGAGAGGGCTAGCGTGAGTGCCGCGAACAGCGCTTTGATCTGTCTGAGCATGAAGTAATCCTCCTTCGGGAAAAAATGAAACCCGGTCACCCTTTTCCATTCACCTGAACGATCCGCCGTCGTGAAAGGGCACCAGCGAACCCCACTACACCCAAAACGGGTCGGCATCTTGAGGGCTGCGCATCGATCGGGACAATCGATTTCATTCCAACAGATCGATTGGCAATGCCTATCGATGCACAGGGGACGAAAGATGCAGTCCGCGAGCCTGTGGCTGTGGCGGCATGCGACTGGTATCAGGGCGGCGTCCATCTCGCGCCATTGTCGTGGCACGACGGCGAGGCCTAATCCGACGGCCGTCTCAGCAGCGCCAGCGTGCCGTCGGCCTTCATCTTCTCGTAGAGTGAACGCACGAGGTCCGTGACGGCATCGGGATTGGTGACCTCGTTGTCGCGACAGATCCCGCGCTCGCCCGTCGATGGAACGCTGTGCGTGATCTGATAGCGCGCGACTTCCGTGCCCATTTTGTCCCTGAGCGCGGCCGTCAGCGCCATCGTCGTGGGCTCACACGCTCCGGCCGCCTTGCCAAGAAACACAATCGAGAACACGAGGGCGGTTTCGCCGGCGACCCCGGACTTCGGGCCGCCACCGGAGAACGCAAAATCGAGCTGCAGCGTATAGTCGATCGGGTACTCCGCCGACCCGAACACGTAGCGCGGAAGCGGTTTCGATCGAGCGGTTTCCCGCCGTACGATGCCGTCGGCTGCGTTGCTGACGATCCGTACCCACGGCGCCGATTGATTTGTGTCCGCGCCCGACGCAGCCGCCGGAATCACCTTGTCGCGAACAGCTTGCTCAAATACCTGTCGCAGCAACGCTGCGAATAGCTCCGGACTCGAACTTTCGTTCTGACCTTCGCATTCAGATCCGTTTGCGGCGAGGTGTCCCCGCACCGACTTCGAGCGCACGTAAGAGGTCGTTTTGGCGACATCGGGACCCGTGATCGTCGCGATCAGCGTGATCGACGTCGAAGTACAGACTCCAAAGAGTCCCAACGTCATGATGGCAAAGTAGGCCTTGGGAAGGCTGTATGTTCCGGGCCGGACGTCGAAGAACAGATCGACCCGGTAGTCGGGAATCGCCTCGGGTTCGTCGACCATCGACCATCGCTCGAACGGCCGATCGACGCGCAGGACCTGCTCGGCGATTGCACCCGCACGGTTCGCCGAAACGCGTACGAGGGGGGCTTGCCTGTCGCTCGCCATCGATGCACCCGAAAACGCATTGTGGCGCTGCATCCGATCGTAAGCCGCATCGAGCAGACGGTGCGTCATGGATTCGACTTCACCCTTCGACGGCGTCTCACCGCAGCGAGGGCCGTTGAACAGCCACAACCAGGCCACCGTCGTATCGGTCTCCTCGAAGGCACGCGAGTTTCCCGACGCGTCGGTCAGGTCCGCGGACAACGTATACGACCGATGCGCACAGGTGCTCGGATACAGCGTCGCGAGCAGGAATGTCGTCATTCCCCAGATCGTCTCGAATTCGGACGGCGTCAGGTTGCGATAGGTCAGGTGCAGCGCCAACGTCAACGCAGGCGCAATGAGCTCAGGCCGCTCGAACGTGACATCGAGACCTGTCAGCCGCTTCTTCGACACGTCGAGCGCCGCCGCCCGGAAGCCGTCGGGCGATTCGTCGATGGCGACATAGATCTGTGACGCCGGCGGCGATGCCGGGACGGTGTCGCGGCTGGCGCAACTCAAACAGGCCGCCGTCAACACGACGCAACCGATCGACCCGACGAGTGAACGCATGCCGCATCGTCATCCGATGCGCCCGGGGCGTCACTAGTGGCTTGCCGCAATCCGATCCGGCGCAGAGCCGGTCTCTCGCTGCAGCGCGAACGTGCCGCGTCAGTGCGGCGCCCAATCCTTCTCGACGTACGCGCGGCTGTCGGCGAGGTGCACGGCGCGCAGTGCGATGTCCTGCTGCAGTTCGCCCGCGAGGCGCTCTAGCGTGCGGCCGACCAGCGTGCAGTTGCGCATCATCTCGAGCTTCGGCCACGTCGCGCGTTCACCTTCGCGAATGAGCTCGCGCGTTTCCGCTTCGGTCAGGATCGACAGCAGTTTGCGCGGATCCCATAGCCGCTGGCGCGGGATGATGTTGATGTCGGCCGTGTAGTCCTGCACGGCGACACTGTAGGCCATGCGTGCGTAGACGTTCAGCGGATAGCGATCGCCGATGAGGCGCATCGTGAACGGCCACGTCGCGCGCAGCCATTCGCGCGTCGCGCTCTGGTAGATGTCGAAGAAGCGCCCGAGCAGGCTTTCGTCGAAGCCGGTATCGCGAATCGCCCACAGCACGAGCGGGTTGGTCTGGCTGGTGATGAAGTGATTCACGCCGTAGAGGCGCGCCAGGCGTTTCGCCGGCAAATCGTCGGAGATCGAACCGTCGACCCACTTGCGCGTGGGGAGATACGCGACGCGTTGCCCCCCGCGATTCTTCGCAGCGAGCGTGACCGCCGGAAACACGCCCGGTATCGCGCACGACGCGAGCACGGTCTCGCGGATGCACACGTTCGGCGACGTCACGGCGTTCATCAGCCGCGACGTCTGGTGCACTTCCGCCGGCGACACCGGAATGTTGATCTTGCGGCCGGTGCGTGCGAACGCTTCCTCGAACGTGAGATCGGGGATCATCGACGCGATGCCGTCACGCACGTCATCGATCGCGAGCCGCCGGCTGCCGCGCGCTTCGGCCGCACTCGTCTCCGACAACTCTTCGAGCGCGAGCGTCAGCGGCGCACCGTTGAAGAGCCCGGTGAGTTCATCGTTCGTGTGCGTGCCGAGGATCGCTGCGATGAACGAGCCCGCGCTCGACCCGGAGATCACGGTCGGCAGCAGATCCTGCTCGAGCATCGCCTTCGCGACACCGAGGTGGAACGGACCGAGCGCACCGCCGCCGGAGAGCATCAATGCGGAGCGGCCGAAGCACAGGCTCGCGCGCTGGAAGAACTCGTACTTCTCTAGGAGCGGAACCTGTGACTCGTCGGCGAGCGCGACGATCTCGATCGCACCGGCCAGTTCACGGATGTAGTTGGTCACCAGATCCTTCGTGCCGAACTTCGCGCGGTTGTACAAGGTCGGCTTGCCCATGCCGCCCATGTTTCCGTGAATGCCTTCGTTGAGCCGAAACAGCAGCGCGTGCGTGTCGCCCGCCGCCTTCAACGCACACAGTTCGTCGTAGCGCGTGCGGATCGCGCGATAGTCATAGCGACTCGATCGATCCTCGCGGCGCCAAGCCGCGGCACCGCTCTTCTCGTCGTCGGCGCGCGCGGCGGCCTTCCACTCGTCGTACGTCGTCGCTTGCGCCATCGGCGGCACCGCGGACGCAACCGCCGTCTCCGGATTTCCGTTCATGCTGGGCTCTGAAGATCCTTTGGTCGAAGTCTAACGAATCGGCTCGAAGTGCCGCCTTGCGGGTTCCACCTATGTGCGGCGAGGCATGCGCGCCGTCGGTGCCGCGTCACACCGGACGGATCCGCGTAACCCAGGTACGCGACCCGGTGGCTGGATCACCCGCGCGTGAGTGCGCGACCCAACCAGACGCCTGTCACCGACATCCGCCGCCTGTTTACATCGTCACCCGCAGTCCGAGCACCGCAGATATTCCCGGCAGCGGCGCCACGTCCTTGAGAAAGGACGTTGCCCGGCGCGCTTCTTCGTCGAGCAGGTTGCGCCCTTGCAGGTACAACTCACAGAAGCGTTCGCCGTTCTGAGACACCGCGAACCGATAGCTGACGTCCGCCGTGAGCATGCTGTAGCTGTTCGTCGGCGTTTCAAGCGGGCCTAAATTGTCCTGCGACAACGTGTGCACCACACTGACGTTGCCGCTGATCGGCCCCTGCGACGCGTCGAGTCCGAAGCCGTAACGCGCGGCGGGAATCCGCGGCAGGTTGGTATTGTTGGTAAGTTGGCCGATCACTCTGTCGGAGAATACGCGCGCGTCGAGGGCGAAGGGTCCGGTCAGCACCGCGTACGTCGCCTCCAGTTCGAAGCCGTAAAACTCCGCGTTTTTCTGATCGTAGTCCACTAACAGCAGCTCGCCGGCCGGATCGAACACGCCGTCGTCGTCGACGCGATCGGCCACGCCGTCCGAAGCGGCGACGCCGCTACCGTCGGCATTCAATCCGGCGTCGACCTCCTGCAGATAGATGTAGTCCTCGATCCGCTGGTAGTAGATGTTGGCCTGCCAGTACAGGCGTTCACCGTGGTGGTCGAGGCCGATCTCGAAGTTGTTGGCGGTTTCCATGTCGAGATCGTCGTCGCCGCGCTCGTAGGTGGCCGTCGCGCCATGCGGGCCGAACGCATACAGCTCTTCGGCGACCGGCGCGCGCTGGGAGCGCGTCGCGTAGACCTTCAGGTGATACGTCTCGCCGATGTCGAAGATCGAACCTGCCGAGACGCTGACGGGCGTGAAATCCTTCGTCGAACCCTGCGACGGGGCGCTCTCGTCGCGCTGCACGCGGACGCCCAACTCGAGCGTGCCGAAACTGTAGGGGCGCTGCTCGATCAGAAACACACCAAGCCCTTCCGTGATCGATTGCGGAAGGAACGCTTCCTCGCCGACCGCACTGAACTTGCGGTGATCGTATTGAAGACCGAATACGCCGCGCCAATCGTCGAACGGCGTGTGCACCGCCTCCACGCGCAGCTGACTCTGCTTGTTGCTGAACACCGTACCGGGCACGCCGCGCGCTTCGAATTCGGTGTGGCCATAGTCGTTGTATCCGCCGCGCACCTTGACGGACTCGAGCCACGACGTCGGCGCATCGAGGGTGCCCTGAAGGTCGTAGCGATCCTGGTTCATGTCGATGAAGGCGGTCTCCTCGACCGGCAGCCCATAGCGCGCCTGGAACCGCCCGGCCGAAAGCGCGATCGATCCGGCATCGGCGATGTAGCCGTAGGACAGCGCACCTGTGCGCGACCATACGTCGCTGTTCTCGAGCGTATGACGGCTGCCGGTACTGTCTGTGTTGGACCAGTTCGGGATCTCGTAGTCGTCGGCGTTGTGGTTCGAGTATTGCGCCCTGAACATCTGTCTGCCGATGCCATACCCGAGCGCAGCGGTGCCGGTGGCGGCAGAAGCGTTGCTCTCATACTGAGCATCGGCATCGCCGTGCAGCCCCTCGACGACTTTGGTGGGCAACCGCTCGTCCACCACGTTGACGATTCCCGCGGAAGCACCGCCGCCGTACAACAGCGTGGCCGGCCCTTTGAGTATTTCCACCTGATCGGCGTAGGCAGGGTCGATCGTCACCGCGTGGTCCGTGCTCACGTCGGAGGCGTCCATCGATGGGATGCCGTTCTCCAACACCTGCACGCGGGGGCCGCCCTGGCCGCGAATCACCGGGCGTCCGGCGCCGGCGCCGAAATCAGTGGTCGACAGCCCGGGTTGATTCTCCAGCGTATCGCCGATCGTTTGACGCCGGACGCGATCGAGTTCTTCTCCGCTAACGACGTGCGCGGGCCGCACGAGTTGATCGACGGTGCCGCCGAGCGGGACCGCCGTCACGGTGATTTCTTCGATGGTCTGATCATCTGCGCGCGCGCTGTAAAGCGGCACGAGCGCACAGGCAATGACCAGCGCGCCGATGTTTCGGGGCTTCATTTACGTTTCCTCTCACAGTGCTCTGAATGCGTGGAAAGAGCGCGCACATTGGGTGAACGCTCGTCGATGTCAGTGGGCAGTCAGAACAACGCGGGAGGTGCGCGCGCGGAGTGCGGCGAAAAAGTTGGTTGGGCGGGTGATGCGAATACGCCCTGCGCGGCGGTGCGATCAACGAGTTCAATCGCCGCTTCGGGCGCGGTTGCGTTGCTCGTTGGCGGAGCCGTGTGGCCGATGGCGGCGCAAGTGTGGCAATTGACGCCACCGCCATGCAGTTGCAGATCTGCCGCATGCGCAACACTGATCGCCTGCGCGAGCACGAACAGGCAGCAACCGACGACGATGGCGGTACGCCAGTTGTCGAGACGGAGTGAGGGCAGTCGAAGCATCGCCGGAGCTTAGCAACAAGGACAGTAGCCCAACAATCGCAAACGAATTGCTCCGTCAGGCTGCCGCAAGACAGGGTCTAGTTGTAGGGCATTTGGAACGCCACTTCTTGCGGCATCCGGAGCCGCGCATCGCCGCCAACGCGGCCGGACACAGTCGTTAGGACAGTGTCAACTCACAGCTGTACCTGAATACCGACGAATGCAGCACGCGGCATGCCCGGGTTGAGTATCTCCGCATCGGGCGCAGCCACGTTGCGCACACCGATCGTCGCGATGTAATTCTCGTCGAGCACGTTGTGGACCTCTGCCCACACGCGCCACGTATCCCTGTCCCATCCCGCGCGAAATCCGAGCAGGTTGTACGAATCCACCGTGTAGCTGTTGACGAAGTCGGCATAGCGCTTGCCGACCATGTCGAACGTAGGGCCGGCAAACAGGCCGTTCGCGTTGCGATACAAAACTTCGCCGCGCACGAGATAGTCCGGCGCGGCAGGTAGCTGATTGCTGCCGTACACGTCGTCGTTGTCGAACGAGAAGTCGTTCAGGCTGATGCTGAGCGTCGGCACGATCGCTTGCGTGCCCGAATCATCCAGCGCGAGACGGAAGTCGACGAGCGCTTCGATACCGGCGTGAATCGTCTGGTCGACGTTGGTCGACAGACTCGTACCCGGCGCGTTCGGATCGTCCACCGACAGGATCTCGTCCTGGATCGACGCGTAGTAGACGTTCACTTCCCATCCCCAGCTGTTGCGCGAGCCGATGTTGCCTTGACCGCGCGTGCCGATTTCCACAACGGTACCCTGCATCGGGTCGAGCACGTGGTTGTTGCCCGCCAGGTCGTCCGCCAACTCGAAGTTGGTCGGCGGCTCGTACAGACGGCTGACGTTTGCATACACGGTGGCGTCGTCACTGAGCGCGTAAATCACGCCGATGCGCGGATTCACGGTGGAGTAGTCGTCGTTCGGATTGCTGGTGGCACCGGTCGCAACATCGCGCGTCTTCGCGTCACGATCGGCGGCCACGAACTGCGCGCCGACGATCAGCGTCCAGCGGTCGGCGAACTGCCAGCGATTCATCGCAAAGCCCTCGAGACTGCTGGCGGAGTTGTCGATCTCCTCGGTGACGCCGTTGCGGTTGCCGTGGTCGTTGCGGTAGTGATTGCCGTCCACTGAGGTGTCCCCGTAACTCAAGCCGAACAGCAGCTCGTGCGCGCCGACACGCTGCTCGTAGCGCACAGCGGCGCCGGCGTTGGCGTGATTGGTGTCGATGAGCAGGCTGAATACCTCGACGGGGGGGTTGGGGCCCGGACCATCGAAGTCGACCATGATCTTGTCCACGATCGGGTGATAAAGCTGCTGCTCCTCGTATGAAAAGCCGACGTACAGGCTGCGGTCTGCGTCGATCTGCCACGTAGTGGTGTTGGCGACACGCCACGTATCGACGTTCAACTGAAAGTTGCCGCCGATCGCAGCCGGGTTCGCCTGATCCGGATCCTGATTCACCTGCGCCGCACTCAACGAACCGGCGAGTTCCTCCTCATTCTTGATGTAGGCGCCGTACAAACGCGTCGTGACGCCTTCGGCTACCTGCCAGCCGGTATTGCCATGCGCGCTATAGCGAGTCTGCTTGCTGTGATCGCGATAGCCGTCCCATTGCTTTCCTTCCACGGTCAGCAAGCCGTCGAGCTGGTCGTTGAACTCGCGGCTGACCGTCGCACGCCCCTGCAATTGCCCATAGCTGCCGCCATTGACCCGCACCTCGACAGGTTCGCTGTCGCGCGCGGTGGGCGAAACGAATGCGATGGCGCCACCAAGCGTGCTTGCGCCATACGTGAGCGCGTTCGCACCGCGCGCGACCGTTGCATAACGTGCGCTGAGCGGGTCGATGAAACGATTGTGATTGTTGCCGTCGGCGGTCGTGACCGGCAGACCGTCCTGCAGCATCTTCACACCGTTCGTGTCGTAGTCGGTCGCGTCGAGATTGGAGCCGCGGCTCGAGAGGAAGGCGGCTTCGGTGCCGTTCGGACTCTCCGAGAAGACCCCAGGCACATAACGCAGTGCGTCGGCCAGGCTCGATACGTTGCGCTCGCTCACCTTGTTCATGTCGACGAGCGTTGCGCCGCCCGGAATCTGCGCAATCGACTGTCGTGCTTCCGACAGGCTCAGCCGATCGCTGGTGATGTTCAGCGTTTCGATCGTGCTGCTGGGTTCCTGCGCAGCCACCGAGGCGGAGGCCAGACACAGGGAAACGGCAAAATACCGTGCGATCGACGATCGCCTGCTGGAAGTGCGCATCACGCCCGTTCTCCTCGAAATGCACTGGAAAAATGAGTGGCGCAGTGTACCGATCGATTCGGTCGAGGACGTGCGGCAATTTGTCGCACGCGGCCTGGTCGCAAGTGACGTCGTGCCTAACGACCCATGTCAGCCGCACAGGAAAGCGGCCTATCCACTCGGAACGGCCTGCGCGGCCCGACGTGCGGACAATCCCTATACGGCCACGCGGCGCGCTGCGATAGCATCGCGACATGCATCAATCGTCGCTTGAACGTGCCCGTCGAACAGCGCCCTTGTCCGCTCTGGCGATGGCCAACATCGTCGTCGCGTCGAGTTCAGCTGCCTACGCGGTTACCGGCGGCGTCCTTCTAACGGCATTGCTCTGTGGCATCGCCGCGTGGCTGGCTCTCGAACAGTTGGGCTCGCGTGCCCCCGGCCTGCGCCGCGCCGCGGCGATGGTGCTCGGCGCCCAACTCGGAATGCTCATTGGGCTCTCATTCGACTTCGGACCGTTCGGTCTCGTGATTTTGTCGAGCTGGTGTGCGGGAAGCGAAAGCGTCGCCGGAACTGTTCGCCTGATGACTACAGTAGCTCCCCACATGCACTGGGGGATGCTGTTCGGCGGATTGTTGGGCGCCGCGCTCGTGACGCCTCCAACCGTGCCGCGCGTGATTGCTGCGTCCATCTCAATGGCCGTCGCTATGCCGCTGTCGGACATCCTCGGCTGGAGCTACGTGCGTGCCTTCGGCGACAGCCGTGGCTTGTCGATGTTCTTGTGTCACTTCGTTGCAATGTCTGCGGTGATGACGATTGCGTGGCTGGCGAGAAATGGAACGCGCACAAGCGTTCAATGGCCGCTCGGCAGGCCTTTACTCCCTCGCTCGCTATAGCAGCTAAAACGCTTCCGAACGCGGCCAAACCGGTCGCACGCGCCTCCGCGCCACCGACCTCTTTCGCAGTATGATCCCTCGCTCTCTGCATCGAGATTCGAAGGAGAAGGATCATGGCTCAGGGTTTTCGCACGCTCGGCCGCTCCGGCCTGAAAGTATCGCCGCTGTGTCTCGGCGCAATGAACTTCGGCAACGACCAATTCGGCTGCGACGAGAAGTCGTCCATCGCCATCACGCATGCCTATCTGGCCGCCGGCCACAATTTCATCGACACCGCGAACGTCTACTCGGCAACGAAATCGGAAACGATCATCGGCAAGGCGGTGAAGGACCGTCGCGATTCGGTGGTAATCGCAACGAAGGCGTCATCACCGCTCGGTGGCGGACCGTTCGATTCCGGATCGAGCCGCAAGCACGTCGTGAAAGCGTGCGAAGACAGTCTGCGAAGGCTCGATACGGATTACATCGATCTCTATCAGATGCATCGCTACGACGACACAACGCCGCTCGAAGAAACGCTCAGCACGCTCAACGACCTCGTCCGCCAGGGCAAGGTGCGTTACATCGGCGTCTCCAACTGGACCGCATCGCAGATCGTCGAGGCCTGTTTGATCATCGCGGCGAAAGGTTGGGAGCCGCTGATCAGTCTGCAACCGCAATACAGCATTCTGGCGCGCGACATCGAAGTGGAGATTCTGCCGGCGTGTCAGAAGTTCGGCCTCGGCATCATTCCGTGGAGCCCGCTCGGCGGCGGCATGCTGACCGGCAAATACAAACCGAACGAAGAGCCGCAGCAGGGTTCACGTTTTGCCGCACCGGGTCCGTTCCAGAAAATCTGGCGCGAACGCGGGTTGAATGAACGCAATCACGC
>CAZLDA010000040.1:0-13270 GCA_964557875.1 uncultured Pseudomonadales bacterium
CGTGGCGATTCGTCGAGTCGCCATTCCGCGCCAGCCGGCAACGCTTCACCCGCACTCAGGTGTTTGCACTCGGTGCAGGAGCGACCGTCCTGATGCTTGCGGTGGGAACCATCATCAATGTTCGTGACGGCCTGCCGGCACGCGTCCCTTCCGAAGTGGCCGCCGCCGCGGCCGGCGCACTCGACGCCGATGTGGCCTTCAGACGCCGCTGCTCGAACTTCGATCCGGAGGAGGTCTCGAAGGACATCCTGTGCAGAATCGGCACAACCGACACGAATCCAACATTCATACTATGGGGCGATTCGCATGCGTATGCGATGGCGTCAGTAATCTCCGAGGTCGCTCGAGATTCTGGAAAGAGCGGTCTATTCGCCGGATCCGGCGGATGCGCACCGCTGCTCGGCGTGTCGCGTACCGCCCGGCGGGCGTTCCCGTGTGAAGCATTCAACAACCGCGTTGTCGATCTGATTCGCAGCGAAGAATCACTCACGACGGTGATCCTCGTATCACGATGGACTCTCACCGCCGATGGACGGCGCTACCTCAACGAGAGCGGCGCCGACACGTTCGTGCGCGACTCGCAATCGCAAGAAGTGGGCCTCGCGGAGAACGCCGCCGTTTTTCGACGCGGCCTGGAACGCACGCTGGCGGCCCTGAACGAAGCGGGCAAGCGCATCGTCGTCGTTGGGCCTGTTCCCGAAATCGGCTTCGACGTTCCCACTACCCTCGCCCGCAATCTGTGGTTTGAACGCGGCTTCGAGATCGAGCCCGGCCGCGGGGTGTTCTTTGCACGACAACGTTTGGTTCTCGATACGTTGCAGGATCTGCAGCGCCAGTCGGCCTTCGTTCTACTGCAGCCGTACCAACTGCTCTGCGACACCGCGCGTTGCAAGATCGGCTCCAACGATCGTCCGCTTTATGTCGATGACAACCATCTATCGATCACCGGTGCCGCCACGCTGCGTCCACTGTTCGAACCGCTTTTCGAACCGCTGTTCAAATGACGGCTGCTTCTTTGAGATGCACGGCGGTACGCTGCCGTCCAACGCCACGAACGGAGCGTGCAACATGAGAGTGCTGGTTACCGGCGGCAACCGCTACATCGGTCTCGACCTCGTTTTCGAACTCGCTCGGCGCGGCCACGACGTGACAGTGATCAATAGTCACGTGGCGCCGATTCCGGATGGGGCACGACGTATTCACGCCGACCGGCGCATTCCCGGCGAGTTCGAGAAGGCGCTGGCGCCGATCCGCGATTCCTTCGACGCGGTGTTCGACAACACGGCATTCG
Organism: uncultured Pseudomonadales bacterium; assembly: GCA_964557875.1. Taxonomy (GTDB): domain Bacteria; phylum Pseudomonadota; class Gammaproteobacteria; order Pseudomonadales; family Azotimanducaceae; genus DATJGR01. The sequence continues at coordinate 1,292 of CAZLDA010000040.1, forward strand.
TGCCGGCCGACATCACACCGATGATCGAGTTGTTTCGCGGCCGCGTATCCCACTACGTGTTTACCAGCTCGCAAGCGGTGTATCGGCGCAGCTTCGTACAACCGATTCACGAGCGCTTCCGGCGCCATGCAGCCGACGACGCGGACCCGCGCAAAGCCTACGGCGTAGGCAAGGTGCAGTGCGAAGACCTACTCGAAGCGGAGTGGATAGCGAACGGATTTCCTGCAACGTGTCTGCGTGTGGGTCACACACTGGGGCCACGTAGTCCGCAACCGACCCGAGATCCGGCGCTGTTTGCCAGGCTCGAAGCGGGCCGGCCTGTCCTCATCCCGGGAGAAGGTTTCGCTGCCCTACAACTCGTGCACATCAACGACGTTGCGCGCTTGATGGCTTCGCTGCTCGGTAACGAGCGTGTAAAGGGGCAGGTGTACAACGTGTCGGGTTCCGAGATCACGTCGATCGTCGGCGTCGTTCACCTAGTGTCTCGCGCCATGGGCGTGCAAGCGAACATCGTCGAAGTGCCGATGGAGATGGCGCGCAAACAGCGTCCGCCGCTGTTGCATTGGGGCGAAGCGTTGACAGGTACTGCGTTGTTGTCGATCGACAAGGCGCTGCGCGACATCGACTGGGCGCCGCGCTTTGGCATCGAGGATGGCTTTCGCGATTCCTACGCATGGTATGAGCGCGAGGGCCGCACCCGCTACTCGTTCGATTTCGCGGCCGACGATGCGTTGCTCGCGCAGCTCGGCCGCGGATTCGAACAGCTTCGATAGGCCGGTTTTCTTCAGGACAGGTCGAACAACTTCCGCGCGTTCTCACCGAGCACGAGACGTTGCCGGTGCACGCTCATGCTCGCGAGGCTGTTGCGCACTTCGTCCGCCGCCTTGATGTGCGAGTCGATGTGCGGATAGTCCGAGCCCCATAGGAACCGGTCTTCGCCCACCAGATCGCATTGCGCGTCGATCGATCGTTCCTGCGGGTCCATCACGTACCAGAGATTGCGGCGGAAATAGTCACTCGGCCGGTTCTTCAACGGGGCGAACGCGCCGAAGCGCTCGAACTTCTCGTCGAGCCGATCCATTACGTACGCTGCAAATCCGGCGCCCGCTTCGACTACCAGCACCTTCAGCTTCGGAAATCGGTCGAACAACCCGTCGCACACGATCGACGAGATCGCCGGGATGAGCTGCATGGTGCCGCCGAGACCGAACGCAAACACCGTGTTCACACCTTCACCCGGGTCGTACCACTGCGATCCCGCCAACCCGACCTGGCGTTTGAAGCGCACGATGAGGTGAATGCAGATCGGCAGGTTGGCTTCCTGCAGCTCTGCCCACAGCGGGTCGAAGTCGGGATGCGACGGGCGTTTTCCGCAGACGCGTTCCGGCGCCATGAACATGCCTTTGAAGCCGAGTTTCAGGCACCTTCGCAATTCCGTTAGCGCCAGATCGGGGTCGTACAGCGGTACATGCGCGATGGGGATGATGCGATCGAGCGCGGGTTTAGCGAAGTCCCATTGCCAGTTGTTGTACGCGCGCGCATACGCCATCGCGAGTTCGGGATCTTCTTCCTTGTCCCACAGAATGCCGATGGTCGGAAAGGTGACGCCGGCGTCCACGCCCCAGTCATTCAGCATCGTCACGCGCGCATCGGTGTGCATGCTGGCCGCCGGACAGCCGTCGAGGTACGGGACTTCGGGGCGACGAAACAGTTCAGCGGCGTTGTGTTCCACGCCGCCGAGGCTGGCGAGGCGCCCGCTCATCAGCACTTCGCCGTCGACGATCAACTCTTCGCCATTCGGACCCGGCCGGATCTTGATCGCCCGCTCCTTGTAGCGCGATTCCAGATAACGTTCCCAGAGGTCTGGCGGTTCGAGCACGTGCGAGTCGGCGTCGACGGTGAAATAGCGGTTCATTGTTGAGTCCTCCGTTTAGCCGAATCCTACCGCCTTATGGCGCCAGCAACTCGATGACGTATCTATCCGGATCGCGACCCAGGCCCGACGTTGCCGTCGTACCTGCGTATTGCGCCGACGGCGACGTCGCGCCGGGACCGCGCCGGCTGCAACGCCAAAGGCGATCGATGTCGCGGCCGCTGCGAACAGCACCAGGATTCGCTTCATGTGATCTTCGCTTGGGGTGTGCTGCGAAATTGATAACCGAGTAGCTCGATTTCGCGACGGCACGTTGCGTCGATCACCGCCCGTTCCGCCTCGCCGATCAGTTCCGAGTAGTGCAACTTCTCGGTGCGGTGCGTCGACTTCGCGCGCGGCAAGGTCACCGGTTCAGGCAATGCCAGGTGCTGACGAATCTCTTCGAGCTGGGTCGCAAGGTTCTCGTACGCGATCACCCGATCCACGGCCAACTCACCGCCGATCATGTAGATGTGCGCGTTGGACAGCGATCGCGCGCCCACCTTCTGCAGGAACGTCAGTAGCGGCGGACGCGGCTGCTGATCGCGCGTGCGCCAGTAGTACAGCGAAATCGCCTTGTCCCACGGGTCGCGTTCGATCGCGAACTTGTAGTAGCTGCACCAGATCTCTTCGCCAACGAGCGCACGAATGCGCGCGGCGGGCGTATGGTTCTTGAAGCGCGCCCGCTCGCCGCGCGTCAAAAACCGGCGCCACTCACTGAACGTGTAGGCCGACCGCGGAATGCCGCCGTCGTTCTGTGGACCCGGGTAACCGAGTTCGCGTCGTAGTGCGTCGTCGGTGTCGCGCGTGATGATGTCGTCCGGGCCGCAGAACTTCGACAGCCCGATCTCGACGCTGGTGCCGGCGGTCTTACGAGTGCGAACGAAGATGAATCGATGTCGATGCGAAACGATCATGTGAAGAAATCCCGCGCTTACAGCGGGATGTACTCGAACGCTTCTTCGAACTCGTGTCCGATCGCGGCGTAACGCATGTTCACTCCGGCGCGCCGCCCGGACGACTCGTTGGCATCGCTACCGTGCAACAACCAGGAATGGAACAGATAGAACTCGCCCGGTTCCAACGAGAACGTCACAGCGCGGGCGAGTTCGACCTCACTGATATCGCCGCGGTCCACGAGGTCGGCGCGAATACGCTTGTGATAGTTGCCGTACAGTTTCCGGTGCGTTCCCGGCACCACGCGAACGGCGCCGTTCTCCGCATTCACGCGATCGAGCGCCAGCCAGCACGTCAGCGTCGGAACAGGTCGACCGTCGGGGAAATAGCCGCCGTTGGTGGGGCCAACATCCTGGTGCCACGCCACTTCGGCATTCGAACCGTCGATCTTCACGATGAACCGGCTCTTGAACAGCGACACGTGATCCTGTCCGAGCAATTGCGCCGCTCGCGACACGATCGAGGGGTGCGAACAGAGATCGAATACAAACGGTTCCGTCAGATGCAGATTGCGACCCTTTTTCAGCGGCACCACGATGCGCTTCCAATCGGCATCACATTTGAACGGCCCGAGATATCCGTTCTCTTCGAAAAACTCGAGCTGCGCCTCGCTCAGTGAATATGCCGAACTCGACGCGATGCGTTCCGAAGCGCGGTTGCGCAGGCTCTTCCAGCGGGTCGGTTGCGCCCAAAAGTCGTCGTCGCGACCGCCGTAGTAGTCGTCGAGCGCCTTGTTCATGATTGCCGACGTGCGCAGCGCTGCGGCCGGCGAAGCCGGTGGGCCGCCATTGCGCAGCTCTTCGACGATGTGTTCGAGCATCGGCCGATGCGGTTCGGATTCTTCCTTGAAACGAAAGTCACGGCGCGTCGCGATCCCTGCGTGTCGCTTTACGATCGTCACCACACGATGCGTGATCGACCGGCTTGCACGCACGGCCGCTTCCGGCGTGAGTGTGATTCGCATCGAGCCGGTGCGCGACATCGCGGCAAGCCGCAAGCTGCCGAACGTGCCTTCGATGATGAGCTCATCGATGCTCGTCGCGGATGCGAAGTTCCAGGTCGCGCTCCCAAGCGCCCCGTTTGCAGTGCGGAACGTCAACGCGACGGCGTCTTCGCTGGTCTGAATCGGAATGGTGTTGGTCGCCGCACTGCCCACCAGTTCGAGCGGGCCGAACCAGTCGTCGAACAGATCGAGCACATGACCGGCGAGGTCGTAGAAATGGCCGCCGCCGCTGACCCGCGGGTTGACGCGCCACTGCGACGCACGGTGCGGTTTGGCCATGCGATAGTGAATCGCAACGATCGCGCCCAGTTCTCCGTTCGCGATGATCTGCTTCACCTGACGGAATTTCGCGAGATAGCGGCGGTAGTACGAGATATAGAGCGGCACGCCCGCCTGTTTGAACACCTCCACTATCTGACGGCATTCGGATTCTGATCTGCCGGCAGGCTTTTCAACGAGACAGGCTTTGCCGGCCGCACAAACGGCTAGCGCGTACTCGAGGTGGTGCTCGGGCGGCGTCGCGACGTAGATCGCATTCACGTCGGGGTGCTCGATCACCTGATCGGCGTCGGTAGTCCACTGTGCAACACGGTGGCGCTGCGCAAATGCCCGTGCCTCGTCGGCCGATCGCCGCATCACCGTAACGATGCGACTTCCCGGAATGGTCCTCAGCGCTGCGCCTGCTTTGCGGTCGACCACGTCGCCGCAGCCGATCACGCCCCAACCGATTTCACGATTGCCGGACGTCATCCCTATTCACGTCCCCTGGACTCAAGACTTCATTGCAGTCTTGCAGATGCTGGCGGCGATGAAAACCGTCCGTTCAGATCGTTTGAGAGATCAGCCCGTCCAGAAGGCCGTTCGATCGGCACGTCGGCCGCCCCGCGAAGTAGTCGTTCGCGGGACACCAGGCCAATCCGTGCGAGCTATTCGTCGACCGCCTTCAGCAATTGCGAGAACGCCTGCCACTGAACAGCGCTGCCGTCAGCGCGAACGAAGAGGCTTCGGATCCGGTCGACGATCTGATCGAGATCGACGTCTACGCCGCTGCCGACGCTGCCAAACGGTTCGCCGAGCCGCACCGCAAAACCCTGTTCGAACAGCAGCGTGTGGATTTCCGCAACGTCGCGCGGGAATTTCACCACGCCCAACCGCTGCATTGCCCGGATGAATCCGGACAACAGCGGTGAGGTCTTCCTTCCGTACGCGTAACGCGCGATCGAGCGGCGTAGCCGTTCGACGAATTCGTACTGTACCGGCAATGCGTAAATCGCCAGCGGTTTGCCGAGGCGCGCCACTTCCACCTGCATCGATACGCTGTCGCCGGTCACGATGAAGCGATCGGCACAGGCGAGCAGCGCGAGATAAGGATTGTCGGGGCTGTTCGGCCGCCAGCGAAACAATCGACCATTCTTCGGCAGCGCTTGCTCGAGTGTGTCGATGACCTCTGCAGAGGTTCGCGGGCTCGTGGTCACCCACAACGATCCGCCCGCTTCGGCCGCACAGCGCGACGCCTTTGCCATTAGGTCGAGGGCCACCTCGCGATCGAAGACGTGTGGCTTGGTGGGTCCACCCACGAACAATGCGAACAACGGGCGCGGCATTTCCGCGATCACGCCCGACCACCGTGTCCGCGCATCCGCGATGCCGACTGCATCTGCCTTGATCAGCGGCAGCCCGACACGCATGACGTTCGGCAGGTCAGGAAGGTGGTGATGTGCGGCAGCGATGATGAGGTTGAAGCGCGACAGCCAGCGTCGCGGCCGTCCGACGATCACGATCTTCGTGTGGCCGCGCGACTGTTCCTTGATCCACAACGCGACCATCGATGGTCGGCGTCCTACGGTGATGACGAGGTCGGGCCACGGCTGCACGACCGTGTCCGATTCGTCCCAGTCGACGTGGCTGTGATCGCTGCGGAATTCGGGCTTGCCGGTGCGGTAGGCGTCTTTGAAGCGCAACTGCTTCACGTCGACCTGCCAGTTCAGACGTTCGGTAAGTCGATTCGCGATCAGTTCGACCTGCTGATTGTCGCCGAGCTTGTCGCCGACCAGCAGCCAGATCCGTGGAGCGGGGGTAACGGGACGAAACGGCAGTATCGACGCTTCGGCACCCCCCCGAGCATTCTGTTGGGGAAGCGACGATTGTCGAAAGCTACCGCTATGGTTCGTCACAATGCACCCGTTGCCGAAGCATCGTTTGCTGTTCGAAAGCAGCAAACAGGTGAATCGGTCTGTTCGACCTTCTGTATGCAGCGTTAGTTCACGCCACTACGAGATAACCGCTATTGACTCGTTCAATCCCTGGAACAACACTCTGGCGCCTTCCGGAGCCGTGCGAACCGCGAGATGGTTGCAAACAGTCTTTCCGTGTTGCAGCGCGCGCAGGCGAGCGATGTGGTGAGCGATCCCTATCCCTTCATCGTCGTCCCTGACGCGCTTCCGAACGATCTGTGTGACGCACTGATCTCGGAATACCCGCGGCTGGGTATTTTGGGGGTAGACGCGACGCAGAACAACAGTCGCTGGAGCATTCCGGCGCCGAATGTGGCACAGAATGCTGCCATCGCAAAGATCTGGAAAGCCTTCGTTGGGTACCACGCATCGCCCGCCTTCTTCGACGAGTGCGTGCGTGTGTTCGGCGATCACATCGTGCGGCTGTACCCGGATGTGTTTTCGTCGCTCGATGCTTTGCGCGCCTCTCGGATCGGCGTTCGCGATCGCGACCCGGAAGACTCGTGCGATCTCTTCCTCGATGCACAGATTTCGGGCAACACCCCGGTGCAGCGGGCCGGTTCCGTCAAATCGATTCACGTCGATTCCGAACACAAGCTGTTCACAGGTTTGCTGTACTTGCGCACGCCCGACGACGATTCGGTCGGCGGAGATCTCGATGTGCTTCGATTGCGGCCTGACCTCACCGAGGCGCAGCGCCGACGCCGCTTCGACGGCATGTTCATAGACGACGACCTGGTCGAGAGGGTGGTACGCGTGCCCTATCGGCGCAATACGTTGTTCATGTTCGTCAACGGCCCGGATGCGCTGCATGGCGTAACCGTGCGGCAACCGACTCAGCATTTGCGGCTATTCCTGAATCTCGTCGGCGAGACGCGCGTCAAGCTGTTCGACGTGCCTCAGCATTGGCAGCGACGCGTGGCGAAATTGCCTCGTCTGATCAAGAAGCGGCTGCGGCGTGTCGTGGGCGCGGATTGAAAGGGCCGTTTCTTCGATCTGTTCCTTCAGTCTGTTTCTTTAAGGGCCTGCTAGAATAGCCCCCACTTTTTTCAGCCCGATCAGCGATATTCATGCTCCAACGCATCCTCGAACATGCCGGGCGTCTGCTACCGGAAGCGAAGCGGTTTCCAACCGAACGGAAGCTGCGCGGCTGGTTCGAACAACAGCGCCTCGACCGGGCCGACTATGCCGTCGTGTCGTTTGGCAAAAGCGGGCGAACCTGGCTGCGCGTGATGATTTCGCGCATCTATCAGCGGCGTCACGGGCTTTCTGACGAATTGATCGAATACGGCAACTACCATCGCGCCAATCCGGCGCTGCCGCGCGTGCTGTTTACCCACGACAACTACCTGCGCGACTACACCGGCCACGGCGGCGGCAAAGCCGCGTTCACGGGTAAACCCGTGCTCCTGTTGGTGCGCCATCCCGCGGACATCACCATGTCGCAATACTTCCAATGGAAGCACCGCATGCGCCCGCACAAAGTACTGCTCAATCAGTACCCGCCGGTCGATGATTCGGTTACGCCGTATCAATTCATGATGGGCTCGAGTGGACTGCCGAAGGTGAACGCCTGGCTGAACGAGTGGGCGGTCGGGCTCGACGCGCTCGATTCCACGCTCGTGGTGCGTTACGAGGACATGCGCCGTGCAACGGCCGTTGAATTGCGTCGAATCGCCGACTTCATGGGCATGAACGCAACCGACGCCGAGGTGAACGACGCCGTCGAGTGGGCGAATTTCGAGAACATGAAACAACGCGAAGCCGAGGCGTCTTCGTCCAGCGATCGACTGCGGGCCGGCGACGTCAGCAATCCGGATTCGTTCAAAACACGCCGCGCAAAGGTTGGCGGCTACCAGGACTACTTCGACGACGCCGAGGTTGCGGCGATCGACGAATTCATCGACAAAACGCTAGACCCGCGCTTCGGCTATTGCAGAAATGCGGCTCGCGCGAGTGAATCGAGGTAATACGATGGACCACTGCGTTTTCATTCACAGCAACCCGAAGCAGATCGTGGGCGCGATCGTCGCGCAACACGCGCTGCGTCGGAACTCCCGCAACGCCGACAAGTTCGACGTGAAGATCATCACCACGGAAGATCATCCGTTCTTCGCCGAATACGAAGGCCAAACCTATCTGCGCGATGGTGTGAAACGCGTCTGGCTGAACGACGACCTGCAATCGTTCACACCGTTGCGCTTCATGCCGCCGGAACTGATGGGATACAGCGGCCGTGCCGTCATCATCGATCCGGACATCTTCGCGGTGGGAGACATCTGGGAACTGTTGTCGCGTGACATGCAGGGCAAGTCGATCGTCGCCCGAGCACGATCCGGCACGAAGGGACTCATCGACCACTGCATGGCGTCGAGCGTCATGCTGCTCGATTGCGCTAAGCTGAAACACTGGAAGTGCGAGGCGCAGTTCCGCTCTATGTTCGAGATGAAGCTCGACTACTCGGACTGGATCTGCCTCAAGCACGAAGATCGCGCCACGATCGGCCTGCTCGAGAACGAGTGGAACGACTTCGATCACCTCACCGCCAAAACGAAGATGCTGCATACGACGCGCCGCAAGACGCAGCCGTGGAAATCGGGGTTGCCGGTCGACTGGCGTCCGGCAGAACGCTTCCGGTTGTTCCCGCCGATCGGCTGGTTGATGCGCGCGCGCCGCAAATTGTTCGGCGAATACGCGTTTCTCGGCAACTACAAAGAGCATCCCGACGCCAATCAGCAGCACCTCTTCTTCGGGCTGCTGCGCGAGTGCATCGATCTGAAGCTCGTCACCGAAGACATGCTGCGCTCGGAGATGCAACGCAACCACGTGCGCCACGACGCGTTCGAAGTGCTCGATCGCACGCCGGCGCTCGCGCCGCCGGGTCGCCCGCCGATCGCGCTGCCGGGCTAGCGTCGTGTCCCGGCACTAACGTTCGAGCAGCGCTTCGACGCGCTGCACCGTCCTCGTCAGATCGTTCGACGTTTTGCTTCGTGGCGCCTCCGTGGCGCCGTCAGGTGTCGCCTCCAAGCGACGAACCCGTCCGGATCCTAACAGCGCAGCGTGGATGCGCCCGACGTCGCGCCGCATTCGAACAGGGCCGATCGACATCGCCAGACGATGCACGAGCGGCTTCCAGCGCAACGCAGAAAGCGTTGGGGCAGTATCGGAGAAATCGAACAGGAACACCGGCCTACCGGTGGCACTTGCCTCGGCGAGCATCGACATGCTGTCACCTGTAACGACGAATTCGTCGCCGCACGCGAGCAGACCGCGAAAGGGATTCGGCTCTCGCGACGGCCAGCGGTAAACGAACTGCGGCCCTTCGAGTGTTTGCAAGAGTGCGTCGGCGCTGCGCGGCGGTGTACGACCGCTCGTACTCACCAGCACGCTGCCGCCGTCACGTTGTTTACGCGCATTGATGCGTTCAGCCAGCACACGCGCCCACTTCGGTGTCAGCACGAGCGGACCGCTGTCTCCACCGATCAGCACCACGGTCCACGGATGCGGCAACGCCACCCATTTCGCCCCCCAGGTGGCTCGTTCGCCGGCCAGTGCCGCTTCTGTGAGGTCGGTGAGCGGCAGATCGTTGACGATCACGTTGTCGCGCTCATCGAGCAGGTATTGCCGGTTCGAAACGACGAGATCGAATTGACGGGGGTTCGACCACGGGCGCCCTACGTGAACGATGCGCGATCGACCGCCTGACGCACTGCGAATCCAGCGTGCGACCAGTTCGTTGCGACGGCCCGCAGTGAGAATGAGATCCGGCCACGGCGCATCGAGCACATCCGACCTGGCGCGATCGAGCGCTGCCAGCGTCGGTCTAGGGAATGCATGCAGCAGCAGTTCCCACGGCTTGAACACGAGTTGCTTGGTGATCGAGGGCACATCCATTGCACGCGCAATCAACTGCAGCTGCGCGTAGTCGCCTGCCTTCGGTCCTTTGAGAATCCACACCAAGGGCGCACGCGCCCGCGTATTCGACATCCGCGCTCCCGCGTCGCTAAACTGCCGGCCATCGAACGTGCTCCGACACCGCCGCGGGATTATGGATGAGCCGCCACACCGGCGCTACGAAACGCACTGCCTTACGCGTCCTGACGACTCTGTGCTGGTGACGGCTTGATCATCGATCGCTACCTGATTCGCCTCGTGCTGTTGCCGACGCTGGCCGGCTTCGCCCTTCTGATCCTGCTGGTTTCGGCATTCAACGCCGCGGCGCTGCTGCGCGACGCAGCTTATTCACGCGTTCCGATGGATCAGGTGTTCACGTTGATCGGGTTGCGCGACGTGATCGCGGCCGAGGTGCTGCTTCCAACCTCGTTGTACATGGGCGTGCTTACGACGCTGAACCAGTGGCATCGCGATCGCGAGGCGTACGCGCTCTACGCTGCGGGCGTCGTGCCCGACCGTGCCGGCTATCCGGTGTGGCTGATTGCGCTGTTGATCTGCATTGGCGTCGCGGGTCTATCGCTGTATGCGCGACCGTGGGCATATGCCGAAAGTTATCGCCTCGACGCGCAAGCCAATCAGCTGACGACCAGCGCGATGCAACCCGATCACTTCTACTCGTTCGGCGCCACCCTCGTGCTTTCGGCCGCTTCGATCGACCGCGCGAGCGACCTGATGTACGGCGTATTCGTCGAGACCAGAAGCGACGAAGAGGTGCGCGTCATCCGCTCAGAATCGGGGCGCATCTTCGGTGCAGATACAGACAGCCGCCAGCGCATCGAACTGCAGAACGGCATCAGCTATCAGATCAGCGAGGGTTCACGCGCCGATCGCATGTCCGAGTTCGAAGGATTGGTGTACTACGCTGCGTCGGAGCCGATCTCCGACGTGCAGAACAAACGACGCGCTTCGCCTACCGTCGATCTCGTAACGGCCACTACGCCAAAAGAGCGCGCAGAGTTGCAATGGCGCCTGTCTCTACCCGTGATCGCCTTCTTCATGGCGCTGATTGCAGTAGAGATCTCGCGCGCGTTACCGGGAAGCAGCCCCTATCCGCGCTTCGTCGCCGGAATCGTCGTATACGCCGTGGTGTTCAACGTCGCCGCCGCGGGGCGCACCTGGGTAGAGAACGGCCAGGTCGCGAACCTGCCCGGCATGCTGTGGGTGCCCGCTGCCACGGCATTGTTGTTTTTCGCAGTGCGCCAGCTTCCAGCGGTTAGCTTGAGGCGGCCCGGATGAGCCGCGCCTTCCGCTATCTCGCGCGTGAACTGGCGAAGAGCTATCTCATCATTGCACTCGCAATGCTCGTGATGTTCGATCTGCTGGCATTTCTCGCCGAGTCGCAGGACATCGGTGACGCCCAGTACTCGGCGCTCGACGCGATACTGGTAGTGCTGTACGGCACGCCCGCCCTGCTGGTGGACCTCTCGCCGTTCATCGCACTGCTCGCAACGCTGAATGCCTACGATCGTCTGAACGCGACGAGTGAGTTGATCGCGCTGCGCGGCGCCGGAGTTTCCGGCATGCGGCTCGGCCGATTAGCTGGCTATGTCGCGGCTTTGTTCATGGTGGTGATCGCCGGCGTGGAATGGACGGCCCGACCGCTGCGCCTCGAGGCGAGCTTGCTTCGTATGCACGAGACTGCGCGCGTCGGCAATCTGTTGCGTGGAAGCGGCTTCTGGATACGTACCGGATCGACATTTGTCAACGTCGCCGGCCTGCAGGACGCCAGCGGCCCGAGCGGCATCCGCGTGTTCACGTTCGACGATCGCGCCCGTTTGCAATCGTATCTGCGCGCGACTTCCGCAGAAGTCGTCAGCCCCGCCGACTGGCGGCTGCAGAACGTGTGGCACAAGCAGTTCTTGGCCGACGGCGTCCCGATACTCGCGGAGGCCTTGCCGACCATGCACTGGCAGCCGACC
>CAZLDA010000041.1:0-13120 GCA_964557875.1 uncultured Pseudomonadales bacterium
GCTGTTCCACGCCCAGCCGGTGATGCGCCGGTCGTAGACGCGGTCGATGAAGCCATTGGTGCCGCCGTGCGTCGTCAACTCGTCAGCGACGTGCCGGTTGCGGCGTTCCTATCGGGCGGCATCGACTCGCCGCTGGTGGTGTCGAAAATGCGCGGGGAATACGCCGAGCGCATTCGGGCGTTCACCATCGGAACCAGCGATCCACGCACCGACGAGACGGTCGATGCCAGCGCCTATGCGCAGGAGCTGAACGTTGCGCATACCATCGAGCGCGTGACGGTGGATCAGGCGGAAGCGCTGGTAAGCGACGCGATCGAAGCGTGCGGCGAACCGTTTGGTGATTATTCGGTGATTCCAACGCTGCTCGTTTCGCGGCTTGCTGCGCGTGAGTTCAAGGTCGTGCTGTCGGGTGACGGGGGAGACGAGCTCTTCTGGGGCTACGTTCGACGTATGGTCCCGTTGATCCAGGCAGCGCCGATGTTTCGAACGCCCTATGCGCTACGGGCGCCACAGTGGCGGCTGCGCCGCATGTTGGGCAACGGAGCGGCGCGTGATCATCTGCAATGGCCGACGCTCGGGCACATGCAGGTCGCGAAGCACACTCATCTGCGGGGCGGTTGGCTGGGACGGGTATTTCCGACGCTGCCGGCGTTCCCGGTCGACTATCACACGTTCGACTATGACGGTTCCGATTCGGATACGGCAGCAGATTGGCTACGCTGGAACGAGCTCGTCTGCCACCTCACCATGGTGTTGCTCAAGGTCGATCGCGCGAGCATGTTCAACTCTCTCGAAGTGCGCGTGCCGTTGCTCGACAAGGAAGTGATCGAAACGGCACTAAAGGTCGACTGGCGCACGTGCCTCGATCTCGAAAACAAGCTCGGCAAGCTCCCGCTACGTCGGGCGTTGGCTCGGACCGTTCGCCATCAGAGCAGCGCGAAGCGCGGATTCGAAGTTCCGATGGGCCATTGGCTGCGCACCTCGTTGCGTGGCTTGTTCGAAGAAGCGGTGCTGTCGCGTGATGAGGTGATGGGGCTCGCAATCGACCGAAGATCGCTGCGCAAGCTCTATCAGCAGCATCTGTCAGGGAGCCACGACTTCGCGTGGGGACTGTGGCCGATATTGAGCCTCGCTCTTTGGGAGCGACATCACCTTGCTGGCCGACAGCGGGGAGGAATCGCCAACGAGGGAATCGCGCCGCTTAAGGCGGGCAGCCGCGAGCGATGACTCTGCGGGCCGCACGCAATCCCGGCTCCACGTGGGCGGGTCACCACGGAATGCTTACAACACTCGGCCAAGGCATCGCTTACAGTCGCAGCTATGGGGGTCAGCCAACAACTCCGTCAGCGCTCATTCGTGCAGCGTGTCGTCAGCCGGTCGAAGCGGGTCGGTCAGAACCTGGCTGCCCAATACCTCGGCGCAGTGACGCGCGTTCGAACGGACCAACGCGTAGCCGCGTTGACATTCGACGATGGTCCTCATCCCGAGTGGACGCCGCAGCTGCTCGCGCTACTGGAGCGCCATCGGGCAAAGGCAACGTTCTTCGTGGTCGGGGAAATGGCGCTGCGCCACCCCGATCTGATCGAGCGGATCGCACAGGCAGGTCACGCGCTCGGCAATCACTCGTGGAATCACCCCTCGTTTCCTCAGATCTCGACCGAGGAGCAGATCAGTCAGATTACGCGCTGCGAACGGTTGATTTCGTCGCATAGCAACAGGCTGTTTCGCCCGCCGTTCGGCGACACGAACTGGTCCATGCTGGCCATGCTGCGCCAGCGCGGATACCGGGTGATCTGCTGGGATGGGGCGGGTGTCGACTGGGAACGACATGACCGCGACTGGATTCTGCCAATGCTGCAGCGGCAGTTGCGACCGGGCAGCATCCTGCTTCTTCACGATCAATTGTTCGCGTATTCGTCCACCGATGAATCGTCTCGCACCGAGACGTTCGCGGCGCTCGATCAGTTTCTTCAGCAGGCGCGCGAATACAGTTTCGTGACGGTACCCGAGCTCCTTCAGCGGGGAGAGCCGCAGAAGGTGCTGTGGCTGAAGCAAAGCGATCCGAACTGGCTGAAAGGCCTGACGAGCTTCGCCGATCTCGGGTTCAAGTACGGACGAGCAAATCGACGCCGCGCATGACCTCGTCACTGCGGGCTTGGTGACCGTCGGATTCCCCACTTCACGCGAATCCGAAAGTAGATCTCGCTACCAAGGAAGTAGAACCGTCAGTGCGTCACTGATCGAGAACAACCCCATGGCCGACAACGCCCAGCGTGGACGGTGGAGCCGCAGCATCTGATAGCCCACTCGGGCGTACGTTCCCGGCCCCGGATTGCGCAGCGCCAACTCCCAAAGCCAGCGCCGCGCCCATGCCCTGTTGCCGCGGCGACCCTCATTAACAGCTTGTCTGGTGGCGGCCGCCAACGCGCGCTCAATCTGCGCCTTCACCAGGGGACGCGCTTCGGGCCGACACACCTGCAGGTGCCGCTTCCATATATCGAGGTTCGGCTGTACGAAGCGGAAGAACTGATTCGCGGCTGCGCCCGACAGATTCGCCCGGTGTTGGCGATATCTGACGAGCGGCTTCTTGACGATGGCGACGTCGAACTCTGCGGTTGCACGCACGTAGAAGTCGTAGTCGTCGCAGCGACACTCCGAGAACAGACCCACCGTGTCGAATACGCGTGAGGCGATCATCACTTGCGATGGCGTGTCGAACACGCACTGGCGGATCACCCGCTCGTACAGACTCGTTGCCACGATCGCGTCCTCGGGCAACGTGCCGAAGAACCGGTCCTTCGTATCCAATAGCAAGGTCGACCGCAGGATCTGCCCATCCTCATGAGCGAACGACACGCCGTCCGTTACGATGAGACCGGCTTCGGGAAATCGGCGCGCGGCCTCGACCTGAAGTGCGATCTTCTCGGGCGCCCACAGATCGTCTCCATCGAGAATGGCCACGTAGTCGCCCGAGGCGGCCCGTATGCCCGAGTTTCGAGCGGGCCCCGCTTCAGCGTTGTTCAGCACACCCTGATTAGTTTCATGTCGGATGTATTTGATGCGGCTCGCAAACGGAGCCACACGTTCGGCCGTGTCGTCCGTTGACGCGTCGTCCACTACGATGACTTCGAGGTTCTGGTAGGTCTGATCGAACACGCTGTTGAGCGTCTCTTCGATGCACCAACCGAGATTGTAGGAAGTAATGACTACGCTAACGCGTGGCTCGACGTGCGTTGACACCTGGGACATTGGATCGCCTTCTTTTACCTTGACCATACAGATTGTTGCCTTACCTGTCCCTCAGAATGTTCGTTGGCCGTGCGTGATGAGAGCAGTACGTGAAGGTCAGTGTCGTGATTCCGTGCTACAACGCCGGGCGCACATTGAGGCGCCAGTTGGAGGCATTGCGCCGGCAGACAGTCAGTCCCTGGGAGGTCATCGTTGCCGACAATGGTTCCGACGACGACTCCCGAGATGTAGCGCGCTGCTTTGCAGCGACGCTCCCCCGATTCAGGTTGATTGATGCATCAAAACAGCGAGGCGCATCGCATGCGCGCAATGCGGGTGCGCGCGAGGCAGAAGGCGACGTGCTGGCGTTCTGCGATGCGGACGACGAAGTCGACTCAGGGTGGATTGCCGGCCTTCAGGATGCGCTCCACCGATATGACTTTGTCGCGAGCCGCTTCGATCTGACGAAGCTGAATCGATCCCCGAAATACGTGCATCCCCAGGCACATGGGCTGCTTCGGGAGCGCTCGTTCGATTTCCTTCCGCGCGCGGGCGCCAGCGGCCTGGCGATTCGCAAGTCCATCCACGATTCGGTGGGAGGGTTCGACGAGAGCATCCGGTACCACGAGGACACCGACTATTGCTGGAAGATTCAGCTTGCTGGAACGGAGCTCGGGTGGGCATCCGACGCGCTGCTTCACGTTCAGTTGCGCGACACGCCCGGCGACAGGTTTCGCCAGGCACGCCTCTGGGCGATGAGCCAGGTTGTCGTCTACAAGAAGTATCGGCGATTGGGGATGCCGAAGATTTCAAACAGAGCTGCGTTGCGCGAATGGGTGGCGTTGGTGCTCCTAACGGTTCAGGTCGCGACCGGACGAGCGTCCGCCAACAATCTGGCGTGGCGGCTTGGAACACGTCTGGGGCGCCTGCAAGGTTCGATGGTCTGTGCAATTCTGCTGCTTTGAAAAGCGATGATCGAGGAATCGGTGATGGCGGAACGCAAAGTGGTGTTCATCATAGGCACGGGCCATTGCGGGTCGACGTTACTCGATCTGATTCTGGGCAGTCACTCCCATGCGTTCTCGTTGGCCGAGTTCCACAACGTCGGCAAGTTCGTTGACGATCCGAACGGCGCCAAAGCCGCCGTCTGTGCCATCTGCGGAGACACCTGCGAGTTCTGGAACGACAAGTCGCCGCTGTCGTCGCTGAAGTCGCTGTACTCGAAGAGGAGCATCGCTCACAAGATTCTGGGCAGGGGTGTTCGCGCGTTCCGCAATCCCTATTCACCGATGTTTGCCGCGACCGGCAAAACGATGCTCATCGACTCGAGCAAAAGCCCGCGCTGGTTCACGCGTCAGATCATGTTTCGGCACACCTGGCGGAACGTCACTCCCTATCTGATCTATCTGGCGCGCGATGGGCGCGCGGTCGCCAATTCCTACTTTCGAAAGTACCCGGACAAGGGCATCGAGTCCGCGAGCGAGCGCTGGAAGCGGAGCACCCTCTCAATGAACCGCTTCTATGAGTCGTTTCCCTTTCGACACAAGACGCGAGTGCGGTATGAGGATCTCGCCACGCGTACCGAGGCCGAGGTATCGAGGCTCTGCGAGTTCCTGGGCGAACCGTTCGAGCCCGCGATGCTCACCTATTGGATTCACGACCATCATCCGATCTCAGGCAATGCCGGCACTCATTCGCTGGTCATCCGCCAGCGTGAGCGTTTCGGTCGTACGCCACCGGACCACCGCCAACGCGTCAACGAAGGCGATCGCTTCTATGCAAGCGACCACTACGAGCGGCTCGGACTTGGAATTCAACTCGATCTGCGATGGAAGACGGAACTGACGGGCGAGCCGCTCAGGACGTTTGAGCGTATCGCCGGGGACCTCAATCGTCCCTTTGCCTACGATCCGGCGTCCCGCGACGAGGCTACCGCGGGCGCCCGACGCTGACGGCGACCGAGGACTGACGCTCACCAACGACCGCGTGCCTCACTCGCTTGTCTTCATCCTGGGTTCTCACCGGATCTGCGGTTGTGAAGAGGTAGTGGGCCATTCACAAAGTCAGACACTCGTGGATCGACCGTCTATGGAATACTTCACGCAGGGACGTGGCAAAGATCCGAGTTCCAAGGATCTGAATTGGCACGATGCATGCTGCCGCTCTCGGACTGAAGTGTGCTCGTAGCGGAGTGGAGAGTTTGGAAACAGCCTTTGCATTGTTCACCGCCGGCTTGGCGAGTCTCGCGATCGTCCCGTTGATGATCCGGCTTGCACCTCGATTGGGCATGGTCGATCAACCGGCCGAGCGCAAGGTGCACAGCTATCCGATACCCCGGGTCGGTGGTTGGGGCATTGCGGCAGGGGTGGTTTCGGCGATTCTCGTTTGGGCACCCAACGATCCCATCGTCGTCGTATTCATCTGGAGCATCCTGGTGCTCTTCGTATTTGGCGCGTGGGACGACCGCCGCGAACTCGGCCACTATGTAAAATTTGCCGGACAGGCTCTGGCGGTACTTCCAATGGTGGTGCTGGCCGGCCTTTACGTCACCCGGTTTCCGTTCATCGACGACGCGAGCGTACCCACGGGCATTGCGATGGCGTTTTCGGCGTTTGCGCTGGTCGGAATGACAAATGCCATCAATCACTCCGATGGCCTCGACGGATTGGCGGGTGGAGAAGCGATCCTGAGTCTTGTCGCGATGGGATTTCTCGCGCATCAGGCCGGGGGCGGCTTGGCGGTACTCATCGCCGTCGCGGTGATCGGGGCCGTGTTCGGATTCCTCAGATACAACACTCATCCGGCCGTCGTCTTTATGGGCGACAGCGGTAGCCAGGTGATCGGCTTTTCGCTCGGTATGTTGGCCGTATTGCTGGTTGAGCGGGTGGATCCAACACTCAGTCCTGCCGTTGCGGTACTGCTGCTGGGCCTGCCGGTAGCCGACATTCTGTATGTCCTCTATCGGAGGATCCGTCAGCACGGCAACTGGTTCCGTGCAACCAAGAACCACGTCCACCACCGTCTGCTGGAGCGGCGATTCACGCACCCGGAAGCCGTGGTCATCATCTACGGCATTCAGATCTTGTTCGTGGTGAGTGGTGTCGTGCTGCGGCACGAGAGCGACTGGTTGCTTGCCGGAATCTATCTATTTGGCTGCACGGTGGTGTTTGGCGGTCTGTACCTTGCTGAAAAGTTCGATTGGTACGCGCCGGCGCGCGGACAAGAGCGCGGGATGTGGCGTTGGCTCGGGCGCGGCACGCGCCGCAAATTTCTGCTCATCGAGGCGCCGCGTCGAGTTCTGGAGATCGCGGTCCCCGGTTATCTGGTGGTGGCGAGCTTTCGGGTGAGCGACGTGCCGCTTGCGGCCGGTGCAACTGCCGTCGCAGTGCTGGCCGTGTTCGCAGTCCTCGGACTGGGCGCGATCAAACCGGGCGCACGAGACATGATTCGCCGCGGCGCGATCTTCAGCGTCGTCGGCTTGGTTGTTTACCTGACTCTCGGGCACGGCGCGGTCAGCGAGGGTTGGCTGCAGACTGCTGAGCAGATCTACTTCGTGGTGATTGCACTCATGATCGGGATTGCCGTGCGGTATAGCCCGACGCGGCGTCACGCCGAGTTTCGTACCACCGGTATGGACTACCTCATCTGGCTGGCTGTGGTGGTTGTTGCGGTAGCCGCGGGTCCGGTATTCCGGCAGCCCGCCTGGTTTGTCGTCGCGTTGCTGGTTCTACTCTATGCGACGGAGCTGATGATCACCGAGCGCCGGGAAACCCGTCAGATATTGGTGCCCGCCGCATTGGTTTCGTTGGGGATTCTCACGATCAAAGCGTTCGCGCTGGGCGCGGCCTAGCCCGCATTCGGTCAAACGCGGCGGAGTTGCCGCAGGCCAGCCTGCATGAAGCGATAGCGCCCGTCGACGAGGTCTGAAAACAGCGCCGACATTCCGTCGAGCTGCGGATTACCGGTGCGCAGTACCGCGGTTTCACGGTCGATGAATGCCAGCGGCAGGTCGCTTAGCCGCATCCCAAGATCGCCTTTCGGGAACATCGAAAATCGCAGTCCGTCGCGATTCGCGTCGATCGCGTACGTCGATTGGATGTTCTCGTAACGCCCGATGTAACGCGACGGATCGATGCGCAGATCCGTGTCGGGCGGCGGCATCTTGGCCTCGCGTTTGCGAATGGCCTGGCCGAACAACTCGGAAACGATCTCCCGGTACACGGCGATTGCGTCGCCGCCATTCGTGAGCAGCGCAACTGCAAAGCGCTTTTCCGGCGACACGCGCAGGAACGAGTACTGCCCGATCGTGCCGCCGTCGTGGCCGATCACCTTGTGCCCGTCGAAGTCCATCAAAGCCCAGCCGAGACCCCAACCGGTGGTCGTCGTCGGTACCTGTTTCTGCAGGCGGATCTGCCGCCGCTGCATCGCAACGGCAGAAGCCGACGACAGCACGCGCTTGGCGTTTCCGATGCGGCCGTGCGCGAGATGCATCGCCACGAATTTCATGAGATCGGGCGCGCTCATCGCCGGAGTGGAGCCGGCGGCCTTCATCCCCTGCGAAAGGTGCGTAAAGAAGGCGACTCGCTGCCGTTTGGGGTCCTTCGGATCGGTGATGTGCCCAACGGCGCAGCGATGGCGCAATGCGTCTTCGGGCAACGTCATCGCCTGCTTCATGCCGAGCGGTTTGAAGACGCGATTCCGAATGGCGTGGTCGTACGTTTCGCGACGCAGCACCTCGATGATGCGGCCCAGCACGGCAAATCCGACATTGCAGTACGACATCTTCGTGCCGAGCGGAAACAGCGTCGGCAACAGCGTCATCATCGACATGAGGCGCGCGATGGCGTCGTCGCCGCGACCGGAGTCGGCGAACAGATCGCCATCGATGCCCGATGTGTGAGTCAGCAGGTGTCGAGCGGTAACGGTGCGGCGGGTTATGGAATCCGCGATCTGGAACTCCGGCAGGTATTCGACGATCGGTGTGTCGAGCGACAACAACCCGTCGTCGACGAGTTGCATGATCAATGTCGCGGTGAAGACTTTCGTGATCGAACCGATCTGGAAGACGGCGTCCGGAGTGACGGGAACACGCGTGTCGAGATTGGTAACGCCTGCGGCGGCGGTGGCAACGACGCGGCTGCCCTTCAGCACGGCCAGCGACGCGCCCGGCACGCTATGGCGTCGTATCGAACGCTTCAGACGAAGTTCGAGGTCGGCGTAATCCGCCATCGTCGACTATCGAGCTGCGAGAACGCGGCGCGGATCGGCTACTGCGCGGCGTCCGGGTCGGCGTGTTCGGCCTCATCGGCCTGCTGCAGGATCGCGTCGATCGCAGCGTCGCTGCCTTCGCTCGTCTGCGGTGCCTTGTAGGCCGTCACGTTGATGCGCTCCAGTTTGTCGAGGCGTGCCTCGACGTCACTCTGCGCTACCGGCTCTTCTGCTGCGGCCCCTGATGTGAGTAAAACAGACGCGAGTGAAATCGTTGCGGCCGCGAGTATCGTTCTCTTCATAGCTGCTGCGCTCCCCTGTGTTTGCCATCTGCTGATTCGTTCTGGTTTCGCTTACGCGCGTTGTGATCCCAGATACCGCTTTCGTTGATCGAGAACAGGAACCGATAGTTGCTGAGTTGCCGCCGCGGCGGTCCATCGACGTCGAGCACCAGCACCGAATCGCCGAGATTGACCATGGTGACCGCGTGGTAATCCTGTTCGCGCATGTCCCACGTGATGGCAACTCGCAGATCTTCGATAGGGAAGCCGAGCTGTCGGAGTACGAAGTACTTTGCGATTGCGTAGTCTTCACAATCGCCGCCGGCCTGGAGGAAGTCCTCCAGCGTGCGCCAGTCGTCGTCGCGGCGCGGCTCCACACTCCATCGTCGGCTGTTGATGAACCGATTGACGAGCGCCACCTGTCGATCGGGCGCGAGAGAGCGGCCCGCCAGCACCACTTCACGATAACCCTTCAGCGCGCTCGGACACTTGCTCACATCGTTTAGACACGCGCCCATCTCAATCGACTGCGCAGCGTGGCGAGTCATCAGCGCGGCCCAGCGCGGATAGTCGTTCGCCTGCGTCAGGTACTCGTCGTTGTCGCTGAACGAATAGGCGTGCGTCGTTGCGTTGCCCGCGCGTGCGCCAAAGAGCACGAACATCGCCAGCAACAGTCGCAAGGCGTTGCCGAAGAGCGATTTGGTTTGTGAAAGGTGCAATGTCACCTGGCAAACCGCGATCGAGGAAGCGAGAGATGAGGCTATGCCCAACAGCGCGGGTTCGGCAAGCAAAACGACACGCGAATTCGTTACGGCTCATTGTGGCGATTCGGGTGAGGGCACCGACAGGTATCGGCCGATGAAGCGCAGCGTACGTTCATAGAGTTCGGTGCGGTTGTCTTCGCTGTAGAAGCCGTGACCTTCGTGTGCGTTCTCGAGGTACGTAACCGGGCGACCTCGTGCGGCCATTGCGTCGCGCAGTTCGCGCGCATGTTCCACCGGCGCTCGCGCGTCGAGCGTTCCATGGGCGATGAACAGCGGCACCGTAATGCGCGCCGCGTTGTACACCGGTGAACTCCGCTCGAGTGCCGCACGATCGTCGCCGATTGCCTGCAGCAGGAACGAACGGCCGACGGCGCCCCGGCGGACGTCGCCCGATTCGAGCATCAGTGGCAGGTCATAAACTCCCGAGATCCCTACGGCGCACTGATACAGCTCGGGTTCCAGCATCGCGTTCATCACAGCGGAGTACGCACCGAAGCTGATGCCGAAAATGGCGATGCGCTTCGGATCGGCGACGCCGTTAGAAACAGCCCAGCGGGTGGCGTCGGCGATGTCGCGCTGGATCAAGCCGTCCCATTGACCGAAACCCGCCGCGAGGAACTTGCGCCCGTAACCGCTCGAACCGCGATAGTTGACGGTGAGCACCGCATATCCGTATTGCGCGAACAACTGCGCGAGGTCATCGAACAGCGGCAGATCGCTTACGCCGAACGGTCCGCCGTGTGGCATTACGACGAGCGGGCCGGGATCACTCGCAGCTTTGGAGCGTGTCACGTAGCCCTGCAGCGTCTGTCCGTCGCGTGCGACGATGGACACCGGCGTTACCGGCGCGAGTCGCGCAGGGTCGAGCCAGCGCCGCGCCGTCAGCACGCGCGTGAACGATGCGTCGCTCGCGTCGAACTCGTAGAACGTTCCGGCGTCGCGGTCGCTAACGACGCGCACGAGGGCGCGCCGGTGATCACGCGTAACGCTCGTGATGTCGACGCTCGAGTTCGGGAAACGCGCCAGTGCGGCCTTGAAGATCGCCGCATACGGCTTTGCCTCGTCGATCACGTAGTAGCCGATCGTGCCTGGCACGTAGCGCGCGGCGTAAAGCACACGATCGGGTTCGATCAACGCCGCGCGGTCGATATCGACGTGCGGATCGTGAAACAGCTGTTGTATGGCGCCGCTGTCGAGGTCGAGCAGCGACAACGCATTGGTGTCGCTGCTGCGGCTGTCGACGACGTAGACCTTGTTCGGCGCATCTGCAAACGCGACCGGCAACAGCTGACCCTCGCCGATCGAAGCGGTGGCCACGCGTTGCCACGCCGATTTCGGGTCACGCCGGTAGTGCACTTCGAAATCGAAGTATTTGTTGCGCCCGAGCGCGAAGCGCACCACGCCGGCGTTGTCGGCCAGCATGAATGCGTCACGCAGCGGCGCGGTTGCGACGGTGCGCAGCGCGCCCGAATAGATATCGAGCAACGCCGCCTCGCTGATTTGTGCGCGGCCTTTGTTGCTGCGATACGTTGCGATCAGCACGTGACGCGGATCGTTCGGCAACAGGTGCAATACGCTGTGGCCGCCGACGAAATCCTTCACGCCGCCGATGCGGCCGGGCGCATCGCGGTCTTCGGCGCGCTGGCCGAACACCATTCGTGCGTTGTGGCCATCGGCATCCACCGCGTGCAACTCGCCGGTGGACATCGGAACTTCGTAGGCACCAAACGTGACGGCTAGCGACACCAGCAGGCGCTCGTCGTTCGCCCAGTAGAAACGGTCTACTTCGTTCGGTGCGTTGAACTTGACGACGCTCGCGACGTCGAGTGTGTCGTGTCGCAATACCACCAGGATCTTCGCGCCGTCGCGGCGCAGCCCAACCGCGAGATACTTTCCGGTCGGCGAGAGCTTGGCGTCCTCGAATTCGGGTTGGCGCGCGAAGTCGCGCACCGGAATTGGCGGTGCATCGGTTGTGGCATACGCAAATGGACACGAAAGCAGCGCGCCGAGCACCAGCGCGCGAGCGCTCACAGCTGCGTGGTGTTGAACGTATCGCAGTGGTCTATCGAACCGGATTCGAGCCCGCGTTTGAACCAGCGCATACGCTGTTCCGAAGTGCCGTGCGTGAACGAGTCGGGTGTGACGTGCCCTTGCGCCTGGCGTTGCAGACGGTCGTCGCCGATCGCACTGGCGGCGGTCAACGCTTCGTCGACGTCGCCGGCTTCGAGAATCTGTCGGGCACGGTCGGCGCGATTTGCCCACACACCCGCGAAACAGTCGGCCTGCAATTCGAGCCGCACCGACAAGCGATTCGCGTCGGCTGTCGAGGTGGCTTGTTGTCGTTGCTGCACCTGCTCGGAAATGCCGAGCAGGTTCTGAACGTGATGTCCGACCTCGTGCGCGATCACATACGCCTCGGCGAAATCACCGGGCGCGGCGAAACGGTCGCGCAATTCCTTATAGAAGCCGAGGTCGATGTATACCTTCTGATCCCGCGGGCAGTAGAACGGACCCATCGCGGCTTCGGCGTAGCCGCACGCCGACGACACGCTGTCGGTGAAAAGCACCAGCGTCGGGTCTGCGTAACGGCCGTTGTTCTCGGCAAAGATCGCTTGCCAGGTGTCTTCCGTATCGCCGAGCACGGCAGCGACGAAATCGGCGGCCGGGTCGTTCTGCAGATCGGGCGCGGTGCCCTGCTGCTGTTCGGGCACGCCGTCCACTTGCATCTGCTGCAGCAGCGGCGTCGGATCGATGCCGAAATACCACGCCGCGAGCAGCAGCACGATGGTGCCGAGTCCGCCGCCGATTGCGCCACCGCCGGCGCGCACGCCGCGACGGTCTTCGACGTTGTCGCTGCGTCGTCCGCCTCCGATTCGCACGGTATCGCTCCTATTGAATCCCGCGACATCTTCGCATCGTGCGCCGCGCATGGCGACGCCGAAATCACGTCAGCGCAAGCCTATAGCCGACCCCGGGCTCGGTGATCAGATAACGCGGCCGTGTCGCATCTGCTTCGAGTTTGCGACGCAGCTGTGCCATATAGATGCGCAGGTAGTGCGAGTCTTCCACGTGCGACGGCCCCCAGACTTCCTTGAGCAGATGCCGGTGCGTGAGCACCTTTCCGGCGTGCTTCACCAGCAAGGCGAAGAGTCGATACTCGATCGGCGTCAGATGCACGGCCGCACCGTCGAGTTCGACGCGGCGTGCGCTCAAGTCGACCTTGATCGGTCCGGCGGTGAAGATCTGTGCGCCGTCCTCCGTGCGCGCCGCGCGCCGCATCGCCACGCGCAGTCGCGCGAGCAACTCACCGACGCCGAACGGCTTGGTCAGATAGTCGTCGGCGCCGGCATCGAGTGCCGCGATCTTGTCGCCTTCGTCGGTGCGCGCCGACAGAATGATCACCGGTACTTCGCTCCATTCGCGCAGCCGTTTCACCACCTCTACGCCGCCGATGTCGGGCAACCCGAGGTCGAGTATTACGACGTCGGGTCGACGCGTGCCGATCTCCACCAGGCCTTGCGCACCGGTCTCGGCCTCGAACAGCTCGATGCCCTGAGACGGCAGCACGGCGCGCAGAAAACGCCGGATCTGCGGCTCGTCTTCGATCAGTACGACGATCGCGTGCGGATCACTCATCGC
>CAZLDA010000042.1:0-10034 GCA_964557875.1 uncultured Pseudomonadales bacterium
CATACTCCGATAGGTATATAGGTACAGCTCGTGACTGAATTTCCGGTGCACGGTTCGGTTGCGCCCGGCTTCGAAGCCGTGCGCTCGGTGTTCGAACGCAACTTCAGCGACGACATCGAGGTGGGCGCCAGCTTCTGCGCGATCCTCGACGGCAGGATCGTGGCCGACTTGTGGGGCGGCTTTCAGGACCGCGCGTGCACGCGACCATGGAACGAAGACACGCTGGTGAACGTGTACTCCACGACGAAAGGCATCGGTTCGATCGCCTTCGCCACGCTCATCGAGGACGGCGTGATCAGCTACGAGGCGCCTGTCGCGGCCTATTGGCCGGAATTCCGCGCGGGCCGCAACGGGCTCACCGTGGGGCAGTTGCTGTCGCATCAATCCGGCGTGTGCGGCCTGCGTGAGAAAGTAACGGTCGCCGATCTATACGACTGGTCGTCGATGGTACGGCGGATGGCCACAGAAGAACCGTTCTGGGAACCCGGCACCGCCGCCGGTTATCACGCGGTGCTCTGGGGTTATCTTCCCGGCGAACTCGCGCTGCGCACCACCGGAAAAACGTTGGGCGAAATTCTGGCGGAGCGAATCGCGCGGCCACTGGAGGCCGACGTTCATCTGGGGCTGCCAACGGACGAACACGGTCGCGTCGCAGATCTCGTCGGACCGAACCACGCTCGCATCCAGCCTGATCTTTCGGCATTGCTCGGGTTGAAGATGCCCCCGTTGTATCGCTTCGCGTTGCAGAACCCGTCGATTCGCCCGTGGCAGGACGCATGCAGTTCGGACTGGCGAAGCGCCGAGATTGCCGCGGCGAACGCGCAGGCCAACGCACGCGGCATCGCACGGATCTATGGTGCGATTGCACGCGGCGGCGAGCTCGATGGCGTGCGCGTGCTGAACGAAGACAGCATTGCGGCAATGTGCCGCGAAGAGGTGGGCGAGCAGGACGATCTCGTTCTGGGTCGACCGCTGCGACGCGGTCGCGGTGTCATTCTGAATACACAACGCATGTATGGACCGAATCGCGACGCGTACGGTCACTCCGGCGCCGGCGGCAGCGTCGGGTTTGCGGACCCCGCGCTGAAACTCGGTATCGGGTACGCGATGAACCAGATGCAGCCCGGCATCGAGACCGATACGCGCGGCAATCGCCTGATCAATGCCGTCTACGACGCGCTTTACCGCGTACCGAAATGATGGAGAACAATGCATGAGCACGTTCGTTCTGGTTCACGGCGCGTGGCACGGCGGCTGGTGCTGGTACAAGGTGGTGTCGCTGCTGCGGCAGAAGGGGCACACGGTGTTGGCGCCTGACCTTCCCGCGCACGGCCGCGACCAGACGCCGATCAACGCGGTATCGATGCAGAGCTACGCGCAGCGAGTGGCCGAGGTGATGCGCACGGCGAAAGAGCCGGTGATTCTCGTCGGCCACAGCATGGGTGGATTCGTCATCTCCGCGGCCGCCGAGCAACAGCCGGAAACGGTCGCGAAGCTCGTTTATCTCGCAGCATTTCTGCTCGACGACGGCCAGACTTTCGGTGATGCCGCGTCGCGCGATGCCGGCTCAACGGTGTCGTCAGGACTTGTGCCGTCGGCCGATGGCGCCTCGTTGACCGTGTCTGCAAACCGGTTGAAGGAGATCTTCTACGGCGATTGTTCCGATGCCGACATCGCGCTCGCCGAACTTGCGCTCGGCCCGGAGTCGGGCGCCGCGCTCGGCGCGCAGATGCACGTGACCGCACAACGCTGGGGAAAGATCCCGCGCGTGTACATCGAATGCACGAAAGACCGGGCCGTATCGATTGCGTCGCAACGTGCGATGGTCGAACGGCTGCCGTGTGAGAAGGTGATCACGATGGAGACGGACCACTCACCGTTCTTCTCGGCGCCGGAGCAACTGGCGGCGCATCTGATGGCGCTGTAGGCCGGTCAGGTGACGGAGAGGGCGACCTGCTCCAGCTGCCGATGATTCAACAGGCCGGGTTGCTGCCACGTCAGTTTCCCGCGGCGGAACACCGCGAAGTTCGGAATGCTGCGCACCTTGTAGCGCTGCGCGAGCGCGCTGTTTGCCTCGGTGTCCACCTTCAGAACGATTGCACGACCTGCGAGATTCGCGGCCGCTCTCGCCACTTCGGGCGCAGCCGCCTTGCATGGCCCGCACCACGATGCCCAGAAATCGACCAGCACCGGCACCGACGCATCGCGCGTGATCTCGTCGAACTGCGCCGCATCGACATCCACCGGTTCGCCGAGCGGCGGCAGCGGTTGCTTGCATGAGCCACAGCGACCGAAATCGGCGAGGTGGCGTGCCGGGATGCGGTTCGGGGTTCCACACGCGGTACAGCGTCGAATCATGGTGAAGCTCGATCTTGCGACGGCGCATTGCATAATGGGGCCACGATCAAGGAACGCAAGGTGGCTGCTATGACGAGGCAATGGGTGCGAACGACGTTCGCGCTGCTGCTGTCGGTGTGGGTGGCTGCGAACGCAGGTGCGGCCGCAGCAGCGTCGCGTCCATCCGCCGCCGATCTGCATGGCGCTTATCAGAGCGGCGTGGTGTTCGTGGATGTGCGCACCGACGCGGAATGGTCGGAAGGCCACCTGAACGGCGCAATCCATCTACCGCTCGATGAGGTCGGCGCGCGGGCGGCGTCGCTGTTCCCCGCGAAAGACACGCCGGTGGTGTTGTACTGCCGGACCGGCCGCCGCGCCGAGAGCGCGGCCGAGCAACTTCGTCAGCTGGGTTTCACGCACGTGTCGGCCATGATCGGCGGCTATGACGCTCTCAAATCGGCGGGATTCCCTGTCGTCGAATGAAAGGTGTGGCCGGATCGACGCCGAGCACGCGCCGAGCCCGCCGTCCCTTCGCGCGCACAGGGACGCAGCGCGCCAAGCGAGTCAGGGCACTAGCACTGCGGCACCTTCGAAGCGACCATTCCGCAAATCGTCGAGCGCCTCGTTTGCCTGAGTCAGCGGATATTCGTTGGTCCGCGTAACCACGCTGGCGCGAGGTGCAATCTGCAGGAAGTCCACTGCGTCCTGGCGTGTCAGGTTTGCCACGGAAACCAGCTGCCGCTCCTGCCAGAGCAGCGAGTAGGGGAAGCTCGGGATGTCGCTCATGTGAATGCCCGCGCAGACGACGCGACCACCTTTACGAACGGCGCGCAACGCCATCGGCACCAGGTCGCCGATGGCAGCGAAGATGATCGCGGCGTCGAGCGGATGCGATGGAGCATCGCCGGAATCTCCTGCCCATACCGCGCCGAGTCGTCGTGCGAACGCCTGCGCGGCAGTGTCGCCGGGACGCGTGAACGCATGCACGTTGCGGCCTTGCCACGCAGCCACCTGTGCGAGGATGTGCGCCGCGGCGCCGAATCCGTACAGGCCGATGTTCTTCCCGTTGCCGGCCATCACCAATGCGCGCCAGCCGATCAGTCCGGCGCACAGTAGCGGTGCGAGCGCTACATCGGCACCCGCTTCACCGAGCGGAAATGCGTAGCGTGCGTCGGCGATGGTCGACGTGGCATATCCGCCGTCGCGTGTGTAGCCGGTGAAGCCCGGCGAGTCGCACAGATTCTCGCTGCCGGTCTTGCAGAACTCGCAGGCGCCGCACGTGTATCCAAGCCACGGCACGCCAACGCGTTCACCGAGGCGCAGTCCTTCGACGCCCGCGCCGATGGCGACTACTCGCCCGACGATTTCGTGTCCGGGGATGATCGGCACGCGTGGTTCGGCCAATTCGCGGTCAACTACGTGCAGATCGGTACGGCACACACCGCATGCCGCGACGTCGACGCGGATCTCTCCGGGTCCCGGTTCACGGTCGGCAAGTTCCGTCCATTCGAGCGGCGCGCCGAATCTTTTCAGCACCATTGCGTGCATGCGCGCTCCGGTTCGATCCCACTTCTTGCCGGCCCCCGCGGTGGCGTCGATCGGCGCGTACGCCTAGTCTGGGAAGCGCACTGACCCAACTCACTAGAGACGATCATGTCTACGAAGATTGCCATCAATGGTTTCGGCCGCGTCGGACGTTGCATATTACGCACGCTCAGCGAGGTGCACCGGAACGATATCGAACTGGTCGCCATCAACGATCTCGCTGACGCGAAGACGCTGGCGCACTTATACAACTATGACACGGTGCATGGTCGCGCCAAAGTTCGCGCGACGGCGGGCGAGCGCAGCCTGGAGATCCAAGGGCACGTGTTGGGCACCTTCGCGGCCAAAGATCCGTCTGAGCTGCCGTGGCGCACGCTTGGGGTCGACATCGTGCTGGAATGTACGGGTGTCTTCACCGACCGGACCAAGCTGCAACCGCACTTCGACGCCGGTGCACTGAAGGTCGTGCTGTCTGCGCCGGCGAAAGATCACGAGGCGATGATCGTGATGGGGGTGAACGAGGCAGCTTACGATCCCGCGAACCACCACATCATTTCGTGCGGGTCCTGCACGACGAATGCGCTTGCGCCGGTCGCAAAGGTTCTCGACGAGAGTTTCGGCATCCGCTTCGCGCTGATGACGACGATCCACGCATATACGAACGATCAGCCGGTGCTCGACATTCCGCATCGCAAGGGCGATCTGCGCCGTGCACGCGCTGCCGCGATGAACATGGTTCCGACCTCCACCGGTGCGGCGAGGGCGATCGGCGACGTGCTGCCGCGGCTCAAGGGAAAGATCGACGGACAGGCAGTGCGCGTGCCGACGATGGATGTGAGCCTGGTCGATCTGACGGTGCAGACCGAGCGGCCGCTGACGAAGGATGCAATCGATGGGGCGATGAAGCTCGCAAGCGAGGGTTCGTTGCGCGGCATTCTCGGCTACTCGGACGAACCGCTCGTATCGACGGATTACATCGGTGATCCGCGTTCGTCGATCTACGACGCCACGCTCACTCAGGTGATCGGCCCGAACTTCGCGAAAGTCATGAGCTGGTACGACAACGAAATGGGTTTTGCACATCGCATGGTCGAGCTGACACAACTCGTCGCCGCAAGGTCATGATCGAACCTGCGTCCCAACGCTCTTTGCACGGACCCGACATACATGCCTGATGCACTGAACGATGACGAACTGGCCTCGATTGACGCTTACTGGCGTGCTGCCAACTACCTGAGCGTCGGTCAGATCTATCTGCTCGACAACCCGCTGCTGACGAAGCCGCTAGCCATCGAGCACGTCAAGCCGCGATTGCTCGGCCATTGGGGCACCACGCCGGGTCTCAACTTCGTGTACGCGCATCTGAATCGTGCGATCAAGCAGCGCGACCTCGCGATGTTGTTGGTCACCGGCCCGGGTCATGGCGGGCCGGGCATCGTCGCCAACGCCTACCTAGAGGGGACGTACAGCGAGGTTTATCCATCGATCACACGCGACGCGGCCGGCATGAAGAAGCTGTTCAAACAGTTCTCCTTTCCAGGGGGTATTCCGAGCCACGTCGCGGCCGAAACGCCCGGATCGATCCATGAAGGCGGCGAGCTCGGCTATTCGATTTCCCATGCGTACGGCGCGGCGCTCGACAACCCGAATCTCGTCGTGGCGTGCGTCGTCGGGGATGGTGAGGCGGAGACCGGGCCACTCGCGACGTCGTGGCATTCGAACAAGTTCCTCGATCCGGCAGGCGACGGCGCGGTGCTGCCGATCCTGCATCTCAACGGCTACAAGATCGCGAATCCGACGTTGCTTGCGCGGATGGACGCGGAAGAACTCGATCATCTGCTGCGCGGTTACGGGCACCTGCCGTACTACGTCGAGGGTTCCGACCCGGTCGCGATGCACCGGCGGATGGCGGCGGTTCTCGACGAGGCGCTCGATGAGATTCATCGCATTCAGTGCGAAGCGCGTGCGGGCAAAGCAACGGGTCGCCCGCGCTGGCCGGCGATCGTGCTGCGCTCGCCGAAAGGCTGGACCGGCCCGAAAGAGGTCGATGGCGAAAAGACGGAAGACCACTGGCGCTCGCACCAGGTGCCGCTGTCGAACATCGCCGGAAATCCCGCGCACCTCGTACAACTCGAGCAGTGGCTGAAGAGCTATCGGCCGGAGGAACTGTTCGACGAACACGGCGCATTGCGAACGAGCTTGTCGCAACTCGCTCCACGCGGTGCGCGACGCCTTGGTGCAACGCCGCACGCCAACGGCGGACTGCTGCTGCGCGACCTGAACCTGCCCGATATCCGCGATCATGCCGTTCCGGTGGCAAAGCCCGGCGTGATCGTCGCCGAATCGACGCGCGCGATGGGGCGCTACCTGCGCGACGTACTGAATCTGAATGCCGCGGAACGCAACTTCCGCATCGTCGGTCCGGATGAAACGGCATCGAACCGGCTGGGCGCGGTATTCGAAGCCACTTCGCGCGTGTGGATGGAGGAGATCCTCCCCACTGATACGAATCTCGCAGCGCAAGGTCGCGTGATGGAGATCCTCAGTGAACACACGTGTGAAGGTTGGCTCGAAGGTTATCTGCTAACAGGCCGGCACGGGCTGTTCTCGTGCTATGAAGCGTTCATCCACATCGTCGACTCGATGTTCAATCAGCACGCGAAGTGGTTGAAGGTGAGCGCGGCAATTCCGTGGCGCCGCCCGATCGCTTCGCTGAACTACCTGCTGACGTCGCATGTGTGGCGCCAGGACCACAACGGCTTCTCGCATCAGGACCCGGGCTTCATCGATCACGTCGCGAACAAGAAGGCGAGCGTCGTCAGCGTGTACCTGCCGCCGGACGCCAACACGCTCTTGTGGGTGATCGACGAGTGTCTGCGCAGCCGCAACCGCGTGAACGTCATCGTCGCCGGTAAACAACCCGAATTGCAGTGGCTGACGATGGACGAAGCACGCAAGCAATGTCCTGCCGGTGTGGGCATCTGGGAGTGGGCGAGCAACGACGCAGGTGTAGAGCCCGACGTAGTAATGGCGTGCGCAGGCGACGTGCCCACGCTCGAAACGCTCGCAGCCGTGCAGCTGTTGTGGGAACACGTGCCCGACATGCGCATTCGAGTGGTCAACGTGATCGACCTGATGACTCTGCAGCCGAACGAAGAACACCCGCACGGTTTGTCGCACCACGACTTCGACAGGCTCTTCACCACCGACCGGCCGATCATCTTCGCGTATCACGGTTATCCGTGGCTGATTCATCGCCTCGCGTACCGCCGCACGAACCACCCGAACCTGCACGTGCGCGGCTATAAGGAGGAAGGCACCACGACCACGCCGTTCGACATGGCGGTTCGCAATCAGATCGACCGCTTCGATCTGATGTTCGACGCGGTGGATCGTGTGTCGCGCTTTTCTCACCTCGCGCCACACATCAAACAGCTGGTGCGCGACAAGCTGATCGACCATCGCGAGTACATCGAGCGCGTCGGCGACGACATGCCTGAAATTCGCAACTGGACCTGGAGCGGCGCGCGGCCGGGCAGTTGACGAGGCGGCGCTGCTACGGTCCACTGCGTTTTTCACCAGCGACGGGTCTGCAATGATCGAGTTTGTGCTGAATGGCGAAAGCGTGCGCGTCGACGTCGAAGACGACACGCCGCTGCTGTGGTTACTGCGCGAAAACCTGAAACTCACCGGTACGAAATTCGGCTGCGGTATAGGGCTGTGCGGCGCCTGCACGGTGCATGTCGGCGGCGTCGCGGTGCGTTCGTGTCAAACGCCGGCCGGCAGCGTGCGGGGGCAGGCGATCACCACCATCGAAGGCATCGGTAAGAACGGCCTAACGCCGGTTCAGCAGGCGTGGGTCGAAGGCAACGTGCCGCAGTGCGGCTACTGTCAGAGCGGCCAGATCATGTCGGCGTCCGCATTGCTTGCGCACACGCCGCATCCGACCGACGACGAGATCACCACGGCGATGAACGGCAATCTGTGCCGCTGCGGCTGCTACAACCGCATTCGTGCCGCGATTCATCGCGCCGCCGAACTGAGCGACGCGCAGTCTTCCAAAGTGACGGTGCGCATGTTCGATCCGAATGCGCTGTTGGCCGGGAGCGTGTCATGAGTGGTTTCAACATCAATCGACGCGCGTTTCTGAGCGGCACAGCGGTAGTCGCGGGTGGTCTCGTATTGGGTATCGTTCCGGCGCAACGTGCCGGTGCAATGCCGAACGCGCGCGCCGGATCGTTTCAGGCGAATGCCTGGCTGCAGATCACCCCTGCCGACGAAGTGATCTTTCAACTCGACAAGACCGAAATGGGGCAGGGTGTGATGACTGCGCTGCCGACGATTCTTGCCGAGGAACTCGAGATCGATCCACGCCGAATCGTCATCGAGCTTGCGCCGGTCAACAAAGCGTTTCAAAACCCGATTCAGATCACCGGCGGCTCTTCGTCGGTGAGTTCGCGATGGGACGTGTTGCGCACTACGGGAGCGCGGGCACGCGAGATGCTGGTCGCGGCTGCAGCTGCTCGTTGGGCGGTAACACCCGCGCAGTGCAAAGCCGACAACGGTCGCGTGCTGCGCGTCGGAACCGACGAGTCGTTCAGCTACGGCGAACTCGCCAACGATGCTGCGAAGCTGCCTGTGCCGAAACAACCGGCACTGAAATCGCCGGCCGACTTCAAGTATGTCGGCCAGCCGCTGCGGCGCTTCGACGCGCCCGAAAAGAGCGACGGCAGTGCGGTGTTCGGCATCGACGTCGATGTGCCCGACGCAGTAGTCGCGATCCTGATCCGCAATCCGCACTTCAGTGGATCGTTGCAGTCGTTCGACGCAACCGCGGCGCGCAGCGCGCCCGGCGTCATCGACATCTTCGACGTGAATGGCGCAATTGCCGTAGTCGCGGATACGTACTGGCACGCGACCAAAGCCGCGCGCACCGTGAATGTGACGTGGGACAAAGGTCCGCTCGGCTCGCTCGACAGTGCCGGCATTCGTGCCGCATGGGTCGAGATGGCGAAGCAGGACGGCCGCACCGTGCGCGGAGAGGGTGACATCGATGCCGCTTTGAAATCTGCGGCGTCGGTGCATGAAGCCGTGTACGAGGTTCCGTATCTCGCGCACGCCACCATGGAACCGCAGAACACGACGGCGTCGTTCCGCGATGGCGAGTGCGAGATCTGGTCGCCGAACCAGGGGCCCGACGTTTCGCAGGCGCTCGCGGCGGATGCGCTCGGAATTCCGCGTGAGAAAGTCACTGTGCATACCACTTTGATGGGCGGTGGCTTCGGCCGTCGCGGTATTCCGGATTTCGTTGCTGAAGCGGCGTTGGTGTCGCGGCAGGTGAAGCGACCGGTGAAGCTCGTCTGGTCGCGCGAAGACGACATGCGGCACGACTTCTATCGGCCCGCTACGTACAACGTAATGAAGGCCGCGTTGAACGATCAGGGGCAGACGCAGAGTTGGTCGCACAAGATCGTGGCGCCGAGCATGTTCCGTTCGCTGTTGCCGATACTCGGCAAAGTAGCGCCGGAATGGATGCCGCACTGGTTGACGAACTCGCTCTCGGCGATGGCCGGCACCATCGTGAAGACGCGGGATCCATCGTCGCACGAGGGCGCGGTGGAACAACCGTACGCGATACCGAACGTCGACATTGCACACGTGTTCTACGACCCTGGCGTGCCGTTGGGTTTCTGGCGCAGCGTCGGTCATTCGCAGAATGCGTTCGTCGTGGAGAGCTTCATCGACGAACTGGCGCACAAGGCCGGCGAAGATCCGTACAAGTTCCGCCGTCGCTTGCTCGAAGGTAACGCGCGCCATCTCGCGGTGCTCGATCTCGTGGCCGAGAAGGCGAACTGGGGTAACCCCAGGCCCGGCACATTCCAAGGTATCGCGGTGCACGAATCGTTCGGCAGCGTCGTGGCCGAAGTGGCGGAAGTGAGCGTCACAGGCGGCAACATCAAGGTTGAACGAGTGGTGTGTGCGGCCGACTGCGGACTCGTAGTGAATCCCGACCAGGTACACGCGCAGGTGGAGAGCGCAGTGATCTTCGGCCTGACGGCTGCCTTAAGGGGCAAGATCACCATCAAGGACGGTGCGGTCGAGCAGTCGAACTTCCACGACTATCCATTGTTGCGGATGAGCGAGATTCCAGT
>CAZLDA010000042.1:10044-11198 GCA_964557875.1 uncultured Pseudomonadales bacterium
GTCGAAGTGTATGTCTTGCCCAGCACGAGCAATCCAACCGGTATCGGCGAACCGGGCACGCCGCCGATTGCGCCCGCTGTTGCGAACGCGGTGTTTGCGGCGACCGGATCCAGATTGCGCAGTCTGCCGCTCACGCTCGAGGCGTGACTGCGGATCATCCGAAGGTGACTGTCGGTGCTCGCGATCGACCCGTACTGGTCGCGGGCGGTGGGATCGGCGGACTCGCAGCCGCGCTTGCATTCGGACAACGCGGCTGCGACGTGCACGTGTTCGAGCAGGCCGGCCACTTCGGCGAAATCGGGGCCGGCATCCAGTTGAGTCCGAATTGTGTCCGCGTGCTGTTCAACCTCGGCCTCGAAGCGCGGCTGCGCAGCGTTGCATTCGTGCCGCGCGGCACTGAAATGCGTGACTGGAAAAACGGCAACGTGATTTCGTCGAACGCGCTCGGCGCGCAGGCCGTCGAAACGTATGGCTATCCCTACTTCCACGTTCATCGAGCCGATCTGATGCAGGTGCTCGTTAGCCGCGCGCGTGAACTGCCGAACGTGCACCTGCATCCGAACGCGCGCTGCGAATCGTTCCAACAGACTCGCGATGGCGTGGAGGTGAAGATCGGCCGGGAATGGGTGTTCGGTGCGTTGCTGATCGGCGCGGACGGCATTCATTCGTCGATTCGCACGCAGATGTTCGGGGCAGAGTCGCCGCGCTTCACGGGCAATGTCGCGTGGCGCGCAATGGTGCCGGTGGAGCGTCTGCCGAAAGACCTCGTGCGGCCGGTTGCCACCGTCTGGATGGGGCCGGGCAAACACTTCGTGCACTACTACGTCCGATCCGGACGATTGGTGAACTGCGTGTGTGTCGTCGAGCGGCGCGGATGGGAAGTGGAGTCGTGGACCGAGCGCGGCGAGCTGTCGGAACTGAAGCGCGACTTCACCGGATGGCACGAGACGATACAGGAACTGATCCACAACATGGACGACGAGGCGTGCTACCGGTGGGCGCTGTTCGATCGCAACCCGATGCGAAGTTGGGGAGAAGGACGTGTCACCCTGCTCGGCGATGCGTGTCACCCAACGCTTCCGTTCATGGCGCAGGGCGCGGCGATGGCGATCGAAGACGCTGCGGTGTTGGTCGACTGCGTTCTCGATGCCGAC
>CAZLDA010000042.1:11208-13085 GCA_964557875.1 uncultured Pseudomonadales bacterium
CGCGGCACAGGCACGCGCTGGCGCCGCGTGGCGTGAAGGATGTCGCGATGCCGACGACACTGCTGAGGCGCTGCTGCGATACGAATCGCTGCGCAGATCGCGTACGTCGAGAATACAGCTGGGTTCGCGCAGCAACGCCAAGCTGTTTCACCTGCGGCCGCCGTATGCGTGGGTGCGCAATCGCGCGTTGAGTCGGGCGAAGGGAAACCCGATGGACTGGGTGTTTCGTTACGACGCGCTCGGCGCCGTGCGGAAGGAAGGGTAGGGAAGAGGCCCGCCGAGGCGCGAACGCCTCGACGGTCTCGATTCGACTTACAGCGGTTTGTACGAGTACTTCTGACCGCCCAACGTGGCCGCATACATCAGGCCGCCCTTGGCCACCGTGAAGATTGCCATGCCTTTGTGATAGTCGCCCTTAGTCGCGGCGTCGTGCTGGCCGCCGCTGGCCGTTGCGGTGTTGCCGCCGGTGGTCGCGCTGGCCGACGCGCCCGCGGTGATTGCCACTGCGCTCGCTTCGGCGCCGAATTCGAAGTTGCCGCTGGTGAATTCATCGAACGCGCGCTTATCTTCGAAGAAGATGATCTGGCTGAAGACTTGTCCGCCGAGCTGCAGGCCGACGCTGAGTTGCGTCATGGAGCTCTTGCCGACCGGCTTGCCGCCGACGAATACCTTTCCGTCGCCGTGCGCGGCACCGACGCCGATGCCGCCTTTGCCGATCGACGGGAACACCGCGTAGCCATATGCGGATTTGAAGAACTTGCCGCTCTCGCCGGCACCTTTGAAGACGGCGATGGCGTCGGCGGTTTCGTCCTTCGAGTCGGCCCACGCCGCGGCAAGCGGAAGGAGCAGCAGGGTAAACAGGGCGAAGGGTCGTATGAACAGTTGCATGGTTCGTGTCCTCTCAGTAGTCGTTCTTTTGGTGCGATCAGTGCGATTTCGCGGGCGGCAAGCATACGTCAAAGGTCAGCGCGCGACCAACGCGGAATACCACTTACGCTGGCGCAACCCCGCCGCCTGCGTCTAATATCCGCCGCCCTCAACGGATGGAACAACAACATGAATCGAGTGAACCTGGGAAGAGCCTTCTGTACCGTCGCCGTGTTGGTAGCCATGACGTCGTTCGCCGCGGAACCCGCTCCCGATGCGAAAGCGGAAGAGCCGAGCGTCGACCAACAGATACAGATGATCCGCTCGCTCACCGAAGCGCAACGGCAGGCCACCGTCGCTGCAAACGTCCAATTGACCGACGCAGAGGCCGCGAAGTTCTGGCCGCTGTATCGCGAGTACCGCTTCGACGTTTCTAAGATCAACGACAAGTTGCTGGCGCTGATCAAGGACTACAGCGAACACTACGAAGCGATGACCGACGACAAGGCGAAGGCCTACACGAGCGGCTACATCGACGTGCAGAAGGCGCAGATCGATCTGAAGTCGAAGTACGTGGGAAAGTTCGACAAAGTTCTGTCGCCCATCAAGACGGCTCGGGTGCTGCAGATCGAGACGAAACTCGACGCGCTGCGCGACGCTGGTCTCGCAAAAACGGTGCCGTTGGTATCGCCGCCCGGACAGTAACGATCGACGGGATCAGAACGGCAGGAACTGCGCGGTTACCTGGGTGTAGCCGCGTAGGGATTGCCGTTCAACGCGTTCGATATCTCGGCGTTCGCCGTCTGTGCGCGCACGCTGTTGCCGGCGGCATCGAGGGGCGGGGAGATCACGGCGATGCCGAACTTGCCCGGTGATACCGCGATGATGCCGCCGCCGACGCCGCTCTTCGCCGGCAAACCGGTTGTGTACAACCACTTTCCCGAATCGTCGTAGAGCCCTGCAGTAGCCATCACCGCGAGAACTTCGGGTACGTCTTCGGCGCGCATCAC
>CAZLDA010000043.1:0-13000 GCA_964557875.1 uncultured Pseudomonadales bacterium
CCGGTGAAGTCGTCATACGAAGCGTATCTCGATGAACTCGACTCTAAAGCGAAGGTCTCATCGTGACGCCGGACTCGCCGTTGCGAGCAGGTGCCGCGGCACGACGAGCCGCTCAACTGCTTCGAACACCAGTTCAGTAACGATCGCGAGCAGCGCGGCCGGAATCGCGCCCTGCAGGATCAGCCCAGGATCGTTCAACGCGAGCC
Source organism: uncultured Pseudomonadales bacterium (assembly GCA_964557875.1). Classification (GTDB taxonomy): domain Bacteria; phylum Pseudomonadota; class Gammaproteobacteria; order Pseudomonadales; family Azotimanducaceae; genus DATJGR01. Next base: position 207 of record CAZLDA010000043.1, read on the forward strand.
CGGTGACGATCGGGTCACCCAGGCCACCGGCACCGATGAACGCCGCGAGCGTTGCCGTACCGATGCTTATCACCGCCGCCGTTCTCACACCGGCCAGAATCGCCGGAAGCGACAGCGGCAGAAACACATGTCGCAACTGCTCGAAGCGACTCAAACCGATCGCGACGGCCACGCGGCTCACCACGGGATCGACCGTCGCCAACGCGGTTACGGTGTTGCGAAGGATGGGCAGCAATGAGTACAGGAATAGCGCCGTGATTGCCGGCACGGTGCCGATTCCCAGCAGCGGGATCATCAGACCGAGTAGCGCAATCGAGGGAATCGTCTGCAGCAGACCAGCAACGTACACCACCGATCGCGATAGCCAACGAGTCCGATAAACCGCGATGCCAAGCAGCGCGCCTGCGACGATGGCGGCGATCAACGCGATACCCGTCAACTGCAGATGAACGAGCGTGTTGTGGCGCAGCGACTTCCACATCTGGCCCCGTTCTGTAGCGCGCGCCGAGACGATACCGTGTTGCGCCAGCATTTCCGAGGCCACGCTCTGATAGGTGACACCTCCGAACGTGACTTGCGAATTGAAATTCTGCATCTGCGCGTTGTCGATGCTGTTCGCCATCGCGTCGATGGTCGCCTTCACCCGCGCGGGCAACTCGGCTCTAACGAGCGGGGCCGCACGGTACTCGGGGAAGTACTTCCTGTCGTCGTCCAGCACACGCAGGCTATACCGCGCGACCTCGCCGTCGGTCGAGTAGATGTCAGTCACGTCGATGGCGCCGTCTTCTAACGCTTGATAGGCAAGCCCGTGTTCGATGCCGCCGGGGTACCAATCGAACCCGTAAGCAGTAACGAGGCCCGGCCATCCATCTGCGCGTTTCAGAAACTCATGACTGACAACCACCTTTAGTTCGCGGTGTGCATGGACAATGTCCGAAATTCGACTGATACCCAACGCGTCGGCGCGCTCGCCCTTCATCGCCAGCGCGTAGGTGTTGTCGAAGCCGAAGTCACCAAGCAGTTCCACACCGTCCCTGGCGAGCGCCGCGTTCAGTTCCGCAGGCGGAGGTGTTGAATCGAGCTTCAGGATCGCTCGCGACAGCGTGCCGGTGTATTCGATATAGACGTCGATCTCGCGATGCTTCAGCGCTTCGTAACAGATCAAGGTGCCGCCGAGCCCGAACCGTCGCTCCACGTCGTAGCCCGCGTGCTCGAGCAGTTGAGCGACGACTTCGCTTAGAAGATAGCCTTCATTGAAGTCTTTGCTGCCGACTACCACCCGCTCTGCCGCAGACGGCTGCTGCATGCAGCAGATCAACGCAACTGCCGCGAGCAACTGCTTCACGCGAGTTGATCCGTTAGCAGGACGTTGACGTACTCGTTGACCGGTGCACGCTGCACCTGATCAACCGGACCGCTCTGTTGTACCACCCCACCCCGCAGGATGACGAGGTGATCGGCCAGACGAAGGGCCTCGCGGATATCGTGAGTGATCAGCACGGTGGTTACCGATTCACGATCGCGCAAGCGCACAAACAGGTCGTAGAGGCCCACGCGCGCCACGGGATCCAACGCCGAGAACGGTTCATCGAGCAGCAGCAGTTCCGGTTGCAGCATGAGTGCTCTGCACAGTCCCACTCTTTGCTGCTCGCCACCCGACAACAGGTGCGGGAATCGAACGCTCAGCTCAGCGGACAGTCCCATCGCATCCATTAGTGATCTGTAACGCTGTTCTATGAAGACGGAATCGAGGCGAGACAACTTCGCCAGCAGCGTGATGTTGTCGCGCACATTCAGATGCGGAAACAGCCCGGCCCCTTGAATTGCATAGCCGATGCGGCGACGCCACAAATGCAGTTGGCGACGCGGAATCGGTTCGCCCAGAACCCGAACAGTGCCTTTGTCAGCGAGGTAGACGGCATTCATCAGCTGCAGCAGCGTCGACTTTCCGCTCCCGCTTTCGCCGACGACAGCGGTGGTTCGCCCTTCGGGAAGCGCAAGATTCACATCATCTAGCACCCATCCCGCATTGAAGCGTTTGAAGACACCGGAAAACTCGACAGCGGAAGCCGGCATTTAACGGCTCACACCCGCATCATCGACCAGATTCAGTTCGACGGTTTCGGCGTGCCTGTACAGTGCCTCTACAATTTCGCCCGGTGCATCCAATTCGGCCAGCTGTTGTCGAAACTTCGACAGCGTCAATGCGTCGCCGATTCCTTCTACCAGCTTCTGTCTCATCCACGCTCGCCAGCGATTCCGCTCAGGCACCGAGAGCGACGACTCGTCGCGCCGCGCGCGCAACCGAAACAGCAGTTCGTTCAAGCGCTGGTCGGCAAAAACAATATCCGGCGAAGGCTCGCCCCCCAACAGTTGCGTCAGTGCCTCGCCACACCGCTCGCGATCCGGATCGCCGATGAAGCCGTCATAAAGCGCGGCGTCCGCGTCTGCCGCATCACGCGTGCCTTCTCTGCCGTAAACGGCGGCAATCTTTGCCGCAAGACCGGAGCTTTCACGCAACGTTTCGAAGCGGCGACGCATCTCCGGCAGATCCAGTTCGAGGCGTCGTACATCTTCATCGCGTACGACCGAAAGAGGTGCAACGAATGGGCAGTGGTTCAGACGCACTTCCTTCAGTCCGGGCCGATCGTCGCGGTCTGTACTGAACAGCGCCTCTCTCAATCGGTCGGCGTTCCATTCGATCAAAGGTCTGACATCCGACGCCAGATCGACGACGACGATCGAATTGCGATTCTGCGGGTGACGCGCCACCGGCATCACGACGGCCAGCGAACTTCGTTCACGTGGGTACATCCTCGAGACATGCACGCCCATCTGCGGATTTTCCGGACGCAGCATCCGATGCAGACGGCTCCGATCGCGCAAACCGAGAAAATAGTCAAAGAGCCTGCGCTTCTTGTCGCGTATAAGGCGCGCGAGTCCAATCGTCGCGCGGACGTCCGACAACGCGTCGTGGGCCGCGGCGTGTTCGATACCGTTCGCGGCGGTCAACTCTCCAAGCCGAAACGACGGCAGACCCGCCTCAGTCGGCCACGAGATACCATCCGGTCGCAGTGCTGCGGCTGCGCGCGCGAGATCGATGATGTCCCAACGCGAGTTTCCGGCTTGCCATTCGCGCGCGTAGGGATCGATGAAGTGCCGATAGAAGCCGAAGCGAATGAACTCGTCGTCGAAACGAAGACTGTTGAAGCCGGCGACGCACGTGTTGGGCTGCGCAAAGCGGCGATTGATTGCCACGTACGCCTCCAATTCGCCCATCCCTTCGCGATTGATTCGCTGCGGCGTAAGACCGGTGACCGCACACGCAGACGGATCGGGCAGCACGTCGACAGGACATCTCACATAGGTAGCGAACGGCTGCTCGATTTCGTCGAGTTCCAGATTGGTACGGACACCTGCGAACTGAATGATCCGGTCGGTTCGTGGATCGGTACCGGTCGTTTCGAGGTCGTACCAGAAGAATGTGCCGTCGCCATTCGATTCCTGAGAGTTGCTCGCTATCGCCATTGCTCCTGTGGTTCGCTGCGAGCATAAACCGTCACAGCCGACTTGATGTCAGAAAACGAGTGCTTCGCACGACACTGCGCCGGAATCGGTCGCGCGTCCGACGCGATGGCGCTCTTCGAGGTCCTTCAGTTCCTTCGTACGCGCTTCGGCCTTCAATTTGCCGAGTTCGGCGACTCTCGCATAGAACCGCGGCCACGATTCTCCGGCTTCCACGAAAAGCGCTTCGAATGAATCACGCATTTCGTTGTAGGCCGCCAACGGCACGAAGCGTGCGTTGCTCATCTTCCCCGACTCAAAGTACCAATCCTGGTTACCAAACCTCTCTGCGTTTGCTCGGTAACAACGTTCAACCGCCCCCAGCAACTCGTCTTTGAGCAACCGTCGCGCGAACGCATTGATCGGTTGGTCATAGAGTTTCTGTAGTTCGTCGCGCCATTCCAGCAGATAAGCAATGAATCGGTCCGACCTGTTCCATCGCGCCTGTATCGTATCGATGCGCGCCTGATCATTGTCAGCGCGCAGCCACTCGAGCACGCCACGCCGCTCTACAAAGCTCGCAAAAGCCTCGTTGAATGCCGTATCCCCCGGCACAAACACGCGGCCGTGAGCGAGTTCATGAAAGATCAGGCCCGCAAGATCGGCGTCGGGCCAGTTGATGAACGTAGACAACACGGGATCGTCGAACCAGCCAAGGGTCGAATACGCAGCCACTCCGCCAACGAGCGTGTCACGCCGCTGCACGGCAAGCTTGCTTGCATACCGATCGGCATCGCTCTGGCTGAAATATCCCCGATAGGTGGCGCACCCCGCGATGGGATAGCACCAACGAATCGGATCCGTGGAGAACTCCGGCGTAGCAAAAACGTTCCACACCACGTATTTGCGATCGATGTGCGCGTAGCTCGAATAGCGGCGCTTGGGATCCAGGTCGAGGTTCGCCTTGGCGAATGCCAGCAGCCCCTCAACCTGCTGCAGCTGCGCGCGTAGTGCAGCGTCCGTAGAGGGCGACTCGATAAGCTTCTCACTCGATCGCTTCGCGTGAAGAATCTGCCACTGTCCCGACACGGCCTGGCCGTAGAACCCGAGCGTCTCGCACCCTCCTGCCATCAACAACAGTGCGCCAACGAGGAAACTACGCATTCAGCGTCGAGCGCTCCCGTTCACGCGCGACGCAACCGCCGCGCTGGTGCCGCCAAAGGTCGTATGATAAGAACACCGACGAACAGTCTGCCGACATCGTATGATGTTCCTCATTAAAGGCACCCTCGCAATTCTCTTCATCGCGACCAACACCATGTTGTGTTGCATACCGATCTACTTGCTCGCGATTCCGCGGGCACTGATTCCCATACGGAGTATCAAAGGCCTGATCGGAGCCGGAATGACTCGCGTCATCGACACGTGGGTCGGCGGGAATCGGCTGTTGCTGCGCGCACTGTCGATCTCGCAGATCGATGTCAGTACTCAACTCGATCAACCCCTGGCGCGCAATCGCTGGTACGTCGTGATCTCGAATCATCAAAGCTGGTCGGACATTCTGGTTTTGCAGGATACGTTTCTGAGACGTATCCCGCCGCTCAAGTTCTTCGTCAAACGACAGCTGATCTGGATTCCATTCCTCGGGGTCGCGATGTGGTTGCTCGGATTCCCGTACGTGCGTCGATACAGCCGCGAAGCACTCGCCAACGACCCGAGTCTGCGACGCCACGATCAGGAGGCGACTCGACGCGCGAGCGAGTTCTTCAAAGAGCGACCTACGAGCGTTCTGAACTTCATGGAAGGGACCCGCTTCACCCCCGAGAAACACACATATCAGCAATCCAAGTACCGCCATCTGCTGATGCCGAAGACGGGCGGATTCGGCTATGTCGTTGCCGCGCTTGGGAAGCGGGTCGACCAAGTGCTCGATGTCACAATCGTTTACCCAAACGGCGCACCGTCGTTTTGGGAGTTCATCTCGGGACAGTGTCGTAACGTGCGTGTTGAAATAGCGGGGAGACCCGTCCCGGCAGACCTGCTCGACGTACACGAGGAACTTCCGGACAACGTGCGCGATACGCTACGGATGTGGGTCGACGCGTTGTGGGTGCACAAGGACCAGCGCATAGAAGAATTGCGCAAACCGAGTTGACCATGTACGACGACTACTATCGTTTCAAACAGAAGCCGTTCTCGATCGCCCCCGATCCGGCATTCCTCTACCTCAGCGAACGGCATCGGGAAGCACTCGCACACCTGATGTACGGGTTGCGCACCGACGGCGGCTTCGTGCTGATCACCGGCGAGGTCGGTACCGGCAAAACGACTCTGATCCGCAGTCTGATCGACGAGGTGCCCGACGACCTCGACGTCGCTTTCGTTCTGAACCCTCGGCTCACCGTGAACGAGTTGCTCGAGACGTTGTGCGAGGAACTCGGCATACCGGAGCGCAGCGACGTCGCAACGACAAACAAACACCTGATCGATCGTCTGAACAAGCACCTGCTGCGAACACACGCGCTCGGTCGCAGCACGGTCGTCATCATCGACGAGGCACAGAACCTGTCGCCCGCGGTGCTGGAGCAGATTCGTCTCCTCACCAACCTCGAGACCAACGAGCGCAAGCTGGTGCGCATCATCCTGCTGGGTCAACCAGAGCTCGCCGAGATGCTCGATCGACGCGAGATGCGTCAGCTCGTGCAGCGGGTGACGGCGCGCTATCACCTCGCCGCGCTGAGTCGCGAGGATGCACGCGCCTATATCGCACACCGCTTGTCGTTGGCGGGCGGCAATCCGCACCTGTTCACGCGCGGTGCTGCGCACGAAGCATACCGGCTGAGCCATGGAATTCCGCGGCTGATCAACGTGATTGCAGATCGCGCGCTGCTGGGTACCTACGTCGAAGGGCGACCGCGGGTCACCGCGCGGATCGTGCGGAAGGCAGCCCATGAGGCGTTCGGACAGCAAACATGGCTGCGACCGCAGTTGTGGGTCGGTGCCGTGGCTGCTTCCGCGCTGGTAGTCGCCGGCGCATGGGCCTTGTGGGATCGCAATCCGCAATGGCGAGCCCCACAGACGAACGTCAGTCAATCCGCACCAAAGATGGAGCGAGAGGTACCCGCGGCGGACACAAACCCGACCGATGCCCTCGCGAACGTTCCGGTCGTCACGCAATCCGACACCGTTCAAAGCGAGCCGACCGGCATCGGGCCGCCACCGGTCGCGACCCCGTCAAGCACTGCTCCTGCGCCTGTAACTGCAGTCGATCGGCTCGCCCGTCCTGCGGGAAAGGCGTCCGCGGAACTGCAACGCGACGCATACGCGGCTGTGTTCGATCGTTGGGGCACGCCGATTCAACCAAGCGACGTACCGTGTAATCAGGCGCCGCAAATCGGTTTGCAGTGTCTGAAGCTGAACGGTACGTGGCAGGACATCGAGCGCATCGACCATCCGGTGGTAGTGGAACTCTGGGACGACCGCGCCGACCCCTATTACGCCGCATTGCTCGCTCACCAGGGCGACGTCGTATCGATGAAACTCGGCGATCAGAAGGTCGAAGTGACCGCCGCGGAACTGGCAACCCACTGGTATGGAAGCTACATCGTGCTCTGGCAGATGCCGCCTGATTATCGAGGGGCATTGAAGCTGGGCGACGAAGGTCCATCAGTGGCGTGGTTGCGCCAACACCTCGCATCCGCGCTGCAGATCGATTTGCGCGCCGCGGACCCCGCGCGGTTCGACGATGCGTTGCGGAGCGCGTTGATGCGCTTTCAGCGAGAAAACGGCATGGTGCCCGATGGGGTCGCTGGTCCGATGACCTGGATCGCAATGCGCGCATCGGATCCCGACGCTACACCAAGGCTGGGTACAGGCGCCTGACGTGTCCTATATCCTCGATGCGTTGAAAAAGTCTGAGGCGGAGCGCAGCCGCGGCGTTGTGCCGACGCTTCTCACGCCGTCGCACGCCACGTTCCGATCAAGCGCAGTGGGATGGGTTCTGATTGCGGCGCTGATCGTCAACGCCGGCTTGTTCGCCGCGTGGTTGTACTGGCCGCGCGACGTCGCCACTACTACGACGGTGCGCGTAGCGGAACCACCACCGGCTACAACTCCCGATCTCGCTCCATCGACTGCGGCTTCATCGACCGTGGCAACATCAGTCCCCACAGCATCAGCACCCGCTGCTTCGGTGACACCGTCGAGTTCGATGTCAATGCAGCCCAATACGAATGTAGAGTCCCAGCAAGCGCCCGACGTAACCGTCAAGCCGCAGCCGGCCGTTTCGCCGCCGTCTACGCCAACTCGTGGTCCCTCGGGTGCGTCCGCCGATTCGGGCACCGCCGATCTGTCGTTTTCCACTCACGTGTACGGCACTGATCCTTCCATGCGAGCGGTCACCATGGACGGCAAACGATATGTCGAAGGTGATGAGATCCGCCCCGGCATGCGGATTCGCGAAATCACCGAGACGGGCGTAGTACTCGACGTGAACGGTCGCGCGATTCCGGTCGACGTTCTACAAGACTGGCGCTGAACTGATCAATGTTGCTTGCTGACGGCGTTGTGGTGGCGGGCAGTGGAATGTGCGCCAGCGCCGGAAAAACGCCCCTTCAAATAGCTTCCGCTTTCGATGAACACACCGACGATATCGGTATCTATCAATCCCGCAGCCGCTTCTTCGTTCAGGATTCGGAAGGCGGTGTCGACAGAAACAGCGGGTTTGTAGGGCCGATCCATCGAAGTTAGCGCGTCGAAGATGTCGCACACCGTCATGACCTTACTCGGCAACGGAATCTCGTCGCCGCGGCGTCCGTCCGGATAGCCGGTGCCATCGAGCTTCTCGTGGTGCGCACCGGCGATCAGCGGCACGCGTGCCAACTCCGGCGGCCAAGGCAATACCGCGAGAAATTCTCGCGTATGGCTCACGTGTGCTTCGATCTCGCGGCGCTCGTGCGGTGTAAGACTTCCGCGACGAACCGACAACGCCATGAGATCGTGATCGGTGATGAGGTGACCGGTCGTGCCGTCGAACTCTCCGAACTCGATCTGCCGGATCGCCTCGAGATGACCGAACTCCCCCTCAGCGCGAATGTTGGGATTGTTCGCTAGCACAATGGCGGCGAAGTAGTCATCGAGACGAGATAAATCTCTGTTCAATTCCTGTTTGATACGCCGTCTAACCAGTTCGAACTCCACCGGATCGGCATGCAGCAAAGCGAGCTCACGTTCCATTGCGATTCGCCGCAAGCGCTCTTTCTGCAACTCGAAACGATAGCGGATCACTTCGAGCCGCTCTTCAGTCAGCTTGTTCGCTTTTATCAGTACGTTCTCGCGTACACCGACTTTGCCGAAGTCGTGCAGCAGCGCTGCATAACGAACTTCGGTGAGTTGTTCGGAACTCACGCTAAGATCCCTGAACCTTGCGAGACCGGATTTCGGCAGCGCGGCCAACAGCGCGGTCGTGGTTTCGGCAACGCGAAACGAGTGACCGCTCGTCGAAGGATCGCGTTGTTCGATTGCCTTCACCGATGCCTGCACGAAGCTCTCGAAGAGTTGACTGATCTGGCGCAGCAGGTCGTTCTTCTGTATCGCTACGGCGGCTTGGCTCGCAACGGCACGCAGCAGATCGGTGACTTCCGCATCGAACGGTACGAACGTAACGCCATCGTGTGTCCGATTCCGACGATTGATGAATTGCAGCACACCAATCACGCGCCCTTTGTGGTCACACATCGGCAATACGAGCAATGATCGCGTCCTGTAGCCGACCTGTTCGTCGAACGAGCGGTTGAACGAATACGGCTCGGATGGATCGATGAGATACGCGTCTGCAATCGAGAGCTCATTGCCGCTCAATGCGACGTATCCGGAAAGGGAATCGGTGGTTAGCGGCAAGCGCGCTTCTTTGAACGGTACGCTCGCCGTGTCGTTCTGGGCCAGCTTGAAATGCAGACTGCGCACGCCGGCGCTTTCTTCGATCAGGTATAGCGAACCCGCATCGCAATCAGCGAGTTCGCGTGCCTGTGTCAGCAGCGTTTCCAACAGCTTCACCGGGTCGCGTTGTGCAGATAACGCGATCCCGATGTCGGCTAGCTGGTGTGTACGGGTGCGGCGCACCGCCGAATCGAGCACATCGCGTCGCGTCACGCGATGCAGGTCTGCAACGCGACCCGCGTGGCCCAACAATCTGGATAAGGCGTTAATCGATGCGTCGTGCGGAATCGAGACGTCGACACCCTCCAGCGAACTCGCCGTGCCGATACAAACCGAATCGGGGCACAGAACGCGCAGCGACTCGACTTCCAGGTCTGTGGATGCAACGGAAGCTGCGGCGCTTACCGCGATCGCTGAATCGATTGCATCGGCGCGCTCGACGCGCCAGCCAGACTGGCGCGCCACCTCGAGCAGCGCATGGTCGTGCGCCGACCGATAAACCAACAATGGCGCGTCTGCACCGTTCATCTGTGGACCCTCGTCCTCTGGACCCTACCGTATTTATTATGGATGCGGATCAAAGGCCAAGCAGGTAACCGGTCACAGTTTCGGACTGCGGCCTTAGCCCGAATCAGGGTGCTTTGGAAGCGGCGACACTATCCACGCGGGTCTGAAGTTCGACCAATCGCGAGTTCAGCTGCAAACGATAGGCATCGATGGCTTCGATCGCCTTTTCGTTTGCAACAACCCGTTTCGTCAGTCCTGTCTCGATGCCACTGACGCTCTGGCGTGCGGCATTGACCTGATCGGTGATTTGCCGCTGTTGCGCGACCAGCTGCTTGACCTGCTGGTCGACGCTCGCGAGTTGCTGTGCGATGGCAGTCTGCTGCGCCAGAGCCTGCTCCTGCCGCGTATCGCTGCTCTTCAGGTCTTTGATCGCGGTCTGGATCCCCTCGATGCTGCCGTCGTGCTCCTTCAGCTTTGTCTGGTCGTCGGCGATCATCTGCTTGTCGCGTTTGCTCGCGTCCCACAGCTTCTTGATTTCGGTCTCCCACTGACCGAGCTTGCTCTGAACTTCAGTGCCGGACTCACTCATCACCTGATCGGTGACCTGCAGCCGCTCTTCGAGCACAGCGAGCCGCCGGTCCGCTTGTGAAAGCGCCGTCTCCGCTTTCACCAGTTGCTGGTGTTGCGTCGCAATGAACCAACCCGCGGCCGCGAGTCCACCAACCAGCACGGCGAACAGCAGATTCGACCCGAGACCCGATGATCGACCACCATCGCGCGCCTTTCCGGCGGGACGACGGTATCCGGTGTCATTGGGATCGGCTGATATCTTCGGGGCCGGGTTCGCGCGCCGCTCTGGCATCGAAGGATCCTGTGAGATTTGCGGCGCAGTTTAGCCATCGCGCCCGAAGCGGAATAGGGCTTCGCAGCCACGCGCGAAGCCCTATGCGGAAAAGTGAGACCTGGTTAAAGCAGCGAAACGACCGCCCACAACACCACGGTCAATCCCAGGCCACTCGAGATGACGCCGCGAACGGTCACCAACGGGCCCTGCTTGCCGAAGATCGCGTTGAGTTCGAGTGCCGCAATGATGACGAGCGAAACGATGAGGGCCAATTGCTTGTCCGCCGTCAATCCACCATGTGCCATGTGCGCGCTGGCACCCATGAAGAACAGCATCGGAATCGAGAACAGGACGTTGGTTCGGGATGCGAGACCTGCTTTCGGTGCTGCGGCAGCGGCTTCCGGAAGCGCCTGCCCGCCCCCTTTGATCTGTTGGTTGGACGCAATCATGATCTTCTGGTTCGGCCAGATGATCAGCCACACGTTGAGGAACATAAGCGTGCCGAGCGTGGCACCGACGGTTATATCAAGCGTCCAGCCCGGATGCCGATAGGCCAACATGTACACGCCCGTCAGGAACGTGAACGCGGCAGCCCAACGGAAATACCACATCGCGCGCGGAACCAGTTTGGAGAACACATCGACGCGCGCACTCGCATCGGATTCCTTGAAGTACTCGCCTTGAACGAAATTGAAGTAGTACAGCAAACCGATCCACGCGATACCGAACAGGAAATGTCCCCAACGTGCCAGGTAGTCCAGCACAAAACCCATGTTGTCCATGCGAATGTCCCCTCAGAGAATTTCAGTAGCGATGTTCGACTGGCTGGCTTGCGCGCGACCTAGAGGAACCGTTGACCGCGCGGGATCATAGCGCGCTGATTCGAAAGGTTCCAAGGTCGCAGAAAAGAGAAGCCCCGCATCAGCGGGGCTTCTGGAGGTACGCAAGCGTGGCTGCTTACATCATTCCGTCCATGCCACCCATGCCGCCCATACCGCCCATGCCGCCGCCCGGCATGCCGCCCGCTTCTTTATCTTCGGGCAAATCCGCCACCATCGCTTCCGTGGTGATCATCAAGCCGGCGACCGAAGCTGCAGCCTGCAGCGCAGTACGCGTTACCTTGGCAGGATCAAGAATTCCCATGTCCAACATGTCGCCGTACTCGCCAGTTGCAGCGTTGTAGCCCTTGTTGCCTTTCAGGTTGCGGACTTTGTCGAGCACAACCGAACCTTCGTCGCCCGCATTCGCAGCGATCTGACGCAACGGTGCGGTCATCGCGCGGAACGCAATGCCGATGCCGACGTTCTGGTCTTCATTGTCGCCCGTCAGACCTTGGATCGCCTGCAGCGCACGGATCAATGCAACGCCACCTCCCGCAACCACGCCTTCTTCAACCGCAGCGCGCGTCGAATGCAGCGCGTCTTCAACGCGTGCCTTCTTCTCTTTCATTTCGACTTCAGTTGGCGCGCCGACTTTGATCACCGCAACGCCGCCTGCCAGTTTCGCCAGGCGTTCTTGCAGTTTTTCGCGGTCGTAGTCCGACGTCGTGTCTTCGATTTCCGCACGAATCTGCTTTATGCGGCCTTCGATTTCTTTGCGTGCGCCTGCACCGTCGACGATCGTGCTGTGTTCCTTCGTGCAAGAAACGCGCTTCGCACGACCGAGGTCGTCCAGCGTTGCACCTTCGAGCGTCAAGCCGACTTCCTCGGAGATGACGGTTGCGCCGCTCAGCACGCCGATATCCTGCAACATCGCCTTGCGACGATCGCCGAAGCCGGGCGCCTTCGCGGCGGCGATCTTGACGATACCGCGCATGTTGTTTACCACCAGCGTTGCAAGCGCTTCGCCTTCGATGTCTTCAGCGATCACGAATAGTGGCTTGCCGGACTTCGCTACTGCTTCGAGGATCGGCAGCATGTCGCGGATGTTCGAGATCTTCTTGTCGCAGAGAAGGATGTAGGGATCGTCGAGTTCGGCGGACATCGATTCCTGGCTGTTGATG
>CAZLDA010000044.1:0-12719 GCA_964557875.1 uncultured Pseudomonadales bacterium
ACGATTACACTTTGAAACGGCTTTTAAATTACGTCTTCAGAACCGTAGCCGCGCTGATGCTGGCAGAACTGGGCGGCTCATTTCATTTTTCGAAGGAGAAACTCGATGTCCGAGTCGGACCCGCTGAGCAAATTCCGCGCCGAAGCGCGCGCGTGGTTGAGCGAGAACTTTCCGCCCAGCCTGAAGAACAAGAGCGTCGGTATGGAAGGCGATTCCGAAGGTCTCGGCCCGGAGCTCGACGTGTGGCGCCAGCGGCTCGCAGGAAAGGGCTGGGGCGCGCCGACGTGGCCGAAAGAGTATGGCGGCGCGGGACTCGGACATCCGGAAGCGCGCGTGATCGGCGACGAGATGGGCCGCATCGGTGCGTCCAACCCGATCCCGCTGCTGACGGGCATGGGCATCACCATGGTCGGGCCGACCGTGCTCGAGTACGGCACGGAAGAACAAAAGCGCAAGCATCTCCCGGGCATCGCAAGCGGTGCCGTGCGCTGGTGTCTCGGTCTTTCCGAACCGAACGCGGGCTCCGACCTCGCGTCGCTGCGCACGAAGGCCGAAGACAAAGGCGATCATTTCGTGGTGAACGGCCAGAAGATCTGGACGTCGGGCGCGGACATTTCGCAGTGGTGCGGCGCGCTGGTGCGCACCGATCCGAAACTCGCGAAACACGACGGCATCAGCTTCCTGTTGCTTCCGATGGATCAGCCGGGCGTACGTACGCGGCCGATCAAACTCATCGCCGGTGCGTCGCCGTTCTGCGAAACGTTCTTCGACAACGCGGTGGCGGAGAAAGGCGATCTGCTCGGCAAACTGAACGACGGCTGGAATGTGGTGAAGCGTCTGCTTCAACACGAACGGCAGAGCCAGACCGGCGGCCGCGGTCCCGGCGGCGAACGTCCCGCGAAGCTCGAAGATCTCGCGAAGCGTTACGTCGGCACGAATGAGGACGGAACGCTTGCCGACGGTGATTTGCGCACGCGGCTCACGAGCCACCTGATGGACGCACGCGCACACAACCTGACGATTGCGCGCATCACCGCGGAAGCGAAGGGCAAGGTCAACGTCAGCGCGGCGGCATCGATTCTCAAGAACTCCGCCACGCACGTGGCGCAGACGCGTTCCGAACTGACGCTCGAACTGATGGGCGCGCAAGGGCTCGCGTGGGAAGGCAACGAGTTCACTACACAGGAAATCGCGACGGTGCGCGAGTGGCTCTTCGGCAAGGCCATGTCGATATACGGCGGGTCGTTCGAAGTGCAGAACAACATCATCTCCAAGAACATCCTGGGTCTCCCCGAGACCACGCAGAAAGGTTGAGGACAAACACAAATGGCAGCACTCACTGAAGAACAATCTCTGTTGAAAGATCAGGCGCAGGCCTGGGTGCGCGAGCAGGCGCCGGTCGTGAAGTTCCGCGAGATGCGCGACAGCGGCGTCGAGCAGGCGTTCACGCCCACGATCTGGCCCGCGATGGTGGAGATGGGCTGGACCGGCATTCTGGTGCCGGAGCAATACGGCGGCTCCGATCTCGGTTACCTGACGTTCGGCGTCGTGCTCGAAGAGCTCGGGAAACAACTCGTTGCATCGCCGCTGTTCGCATCTGCGCTGGTGGGCGCCTCTGCGTTCCTGTTGGGCGGCAACGACGCGCAGAAGAAAAAGTATCTGCCGGCCATCGTCGACGGCTCACAGATCGTTACGCTTGCCGTAGACGAAGGTCCGCGTCACGCGCCGCTGCGCACGGCGCTTCAAGCAAAGAAAACGGCGAATGGGTTCACTCTGAGCGGCGCAAAGACGTTCGTGCCTGAAGGCATGGCCGCCACCACGTTCGTGGTCGCGGCGCGCACGAGCGGCGCGGCGGGTGCCACTGCGGGCATCACGCTGTTTCTCGTTCCGGCTAACGCGAAAGGTCTTTCGCGCCGTCGCCTCAATACGTTCGACAGCCGCGGCTACGCGAATCTGGAGTTCGCGAAAGTCGAAGTGGGTTCGGATGCGGTGCTCGGCACACTCGACAACGGCTTTGCGTTGCTCGACGGCATTCTCGATCGCGCGCGGGCGGGTCTCGGTGCCGAGATGCTCGGCACGGCTGCGCAGGCGTTCGACATGACGCTGTCGTATCTGAAGACGCGCGTGCAGTTCGGTAAGGTGATCGGCTCGTTCCAGGCGCTCGGACATCGCGCCGCGATGCTATTCACCAGCATGGAACTCGCGCGCTCGTGTGTGGAAGGCGCACTGCAAGGGATCGACGCGAAGGATGAGAAAACGGCCGAACTGTGCTCACTGTCGAAGAGCAAGATGGGCGACTTCCTGCACGAGATGTCGAACCAGCTCATCCAGATACACGGCGGCATCGGTATGACGGACGAGTTCGACGCGGGCTTCTACCTCAAACGCGCGCGGGCGCTCGAGGCGTTGTACGGGAACCAGGCATTCCATCGCGACCGCTATGCGCGGCTGCTGGGATTCTGACGGTCGACCAACGATCGCAAGGAGCGGCGGCTAGAAAGGCGCGCTACGGTGTGGGGTCACCGTAGCGCGATGGGAACGTTGCTCAGGCGACTTCGACTTTGACCGTTCTCGCCGTACCGGCGCGGGACTTGCCGTCGTAGAGGAACTCCGGACCGTCGAGGTCGGTCGCCGGAATTTCGACGCGCTCGGCCCAGTAGTCCTGATTGTGGCGCCATTCCGGCTTGTCCCCTCGACGCGGTAGTTGGTCGATACCGCGCATCAGATAGCCCGGATTGAAATTGTCGGCTTCGATCCACGGCAGGATCTGCATGTCCTTGTCTTCGTCGCGCAGCGCCACGTCGACGCGCTTCGCACCGATTGCCTCCATGTGGTTCAGCAAACGGCAGACGAAATCTCCGAGCATGTCCACGCGTAGCGTCCAGCTCGCGCGGAAGTAGCCGAACACCCAGAGCAGATTCGGCACGCCGGTGAACATCATGCCGCGATAGTTGACCGTGTCGTGCCAGTCGACGGGCTGGCCGTCCACCAAGAACGGAATGTCTCCCATCACCGAGAGCCGGAAGCCGGTGGCGGCGACGATGATGTCCGCCTCGATCTCTTCGCCCGATGTCGTGCGAACGCCTTTCTCAGTGAACGTCTGCAGCGTGTCGGTGACGACACTGAGTTTGCCCGCGGCCGCGGCTTTGAACACGTCGCCTTCCGGACAGAACGCGAGGCGTTGCTGCCAGACGCGGTATTTCGGGATGAAGTGCGGCTCGAACTTGAAGTCCTCACCCGCGTAGTGGCGGATCAGCGCCTTCAATTCCTCGAACACGGCGTCGGGCTCGGCTATGCAACGGCGCGTCATCATGTCCTGGTCGTACATGATCTGCGCGCGCACCACGCGGTGGATGGTCGGCTCGTCGATGCCGATCTGGCGCAGACGGTCGGCGAGTTCGTTGCGGTTTTCGCTGCAGAAGAAGTAGGTGGGTGAGCGTTGCAGCATGGTTACGTGCGCGGCCTTTTCCGCGAATGCCGGAATCACCGTGGCGGCGGTCGCGCCGGAGCCGATCACGAGCACGCGTTTGCCGGTGTAGTCGATGGTCGGATCCCAAAGCTGCGCGTGCACGAACAGACCCCTGTAACGGTTCATGCCCGGCCAGTCGGGCACGTAGGGCTTCTCGTGATCGTAGTAGCCTTGGCACATCCACAGGAAGTTGCAGGTGAACGTCACGGTTGCGCCGTCGGAGTTACGTGCCGCGTCGACGCTCCACAGATTGGTTTTGCTCGACCAGGTGCAGCGCGTGATGCGATGCCCGTAGCGGATGTGCCGTCCTATGCCGTTCTCTTCGATCACTTCGCCCATGTACTTGAGAATCTCGTCCGCGCTGGCGATCGGTGTTCCGACCCACGGCTTGAAGCGATAACCGAACGTGTACAGGTCGGAGTCAGAACGCACGCCGGGGTACTTGTGCGTTTCCCACGTGCCGCCGAACGTATCCTTCATCTCCAGAATCGCGTAGGTCTTGTTCGGGCACTGTTGCTGGAGGTGATAGGCCGAGCCGATGCCGGAAATCCCGGCGCCCACGATCACGACGTCGACATGGGTCGTGCTGCCCGCTTTGGACTGAATTCTCGCCGTTGCCATTGTGTCTCCTTATCAGACGATCGGTTTCTGCCGAACTGTCGAGGCTGGGCCGGCGAACGGCAATCAGGGATTCCCGAGGGCGTGAGCGGAATCGTTGAGCGGGGGAATACCCCTTATCCTTCCTGTTCCTCGTTCGCGGGAGACAACCATGCGAGCCAAGCGTCTTCGTCCCGTATTCGGTTCGCTGCTGGCCGGCGTGTGCTTGATGGGCGCGTTCACCGCGCGCGCGGCGCCTGCCGAAATTTCAGATCCCTACGCGGTAGCAGACGAAATCTTCAAGGCGTACCGGCTTGATGCGCATGTTCCCGGGCTTGTGTACGGAATCGTGGCGGAGGGTCGCCTCGTCCACGTCGGCGCATTTGGCGTACAGGATCTCGAGACCGAACGCCCCGTCTCCGCCGATACGCTGTTTCGGATTGCTTCGATGACGAAGGCGTTCACCGCGCTCACCGTCCTGAAGCTGCGTGACGATGCGCAGTTGCGCCTCGATGCGCCCGCGGCGGACTACGTTCCGGAGATGCGCCATTGGAAGTACCCAACCGCGGACTCGCCGGTGATTCGTGTCCGCGACCTCTTGAACCACGTGTCGGGGTTCGTCACGGACGATCCGTGGGGTGATCGTCAGACGCCGCTTCCAGAAGAGGCGTTCACGCAGCTTCTGAGCGAAGGTGTGCCGTTCACGAATGCGCCGCAGATGCGTTTCGAGTACTCGAATCTGGGCTACGCGATTCTTGGTCGCGTCGTCGGCAATGTCTCGAAGCGGCCATACGCGGACACGATCACGCAGACGTTGCTGCAGCCGCTCGGAATGGTGTCGTCGGGTTTCACTGCCGACGCCGCGCCGCGTGAGCGACGTGCTCTTGGCTATCGATGGGAAGACGATACGTGGTCGCTCGAACCAACGCTCGCTCCCGGCGCCTTCGGCGCGATGGGTGGATTACAGACGAGCGCTAACGACTATGCGAAGTGGGTTGCGTTCCTGCTCGACGCGTGGCCGCCTCGCAATGACGAACAGCGCGGGCCGGTGCAGCGCTCCACGGTGCGCGAACTCGCGCAAGGATCAAATTACCCGCTTTCGTTGACCCGGCCTGCTCGAACGGGCCTTCCAGCGAACAAGCAGGCCGGCAACTATGGCATGGGTGTGATCGCGGCAATCGACGCGGATCTCGGCTTCACGCTCAGGCACGGCGGCGGGTATCCAGGCTATGGGTCGCACGTGTTGCTTCTACCTGACCGCAACATAGGCATCTTCGCGTTTGCGAACCGCACCTACGCGGGCCCGTCGCCGGCCGTGTGGGACGCTGCGCTCGCGCTCGACAGGGCCGGACTGCTCGGAAAGACGCGCGAGCGTCCTGTCAGCGTGGAACTTGCCGCCGCGTATGCCACGGCGATTGCGATCTATGCGAAAGGTGGGATTGGTGAAGCGCGCGATCAGCTCGCGATGAACTTCGTGCTCGATTGCGACGAAGCAGCGTGGTCGCGCAAGCTCGCGGAACTCAAGGCTGTGGTGGGGGAATGCAGTACCGGCACGCCTGTCGTCGCCACCGGCGACCTGACCGGAGACTTCACCTGGTCTTGCGAACACGGTCGAATCGAGGGTTCGGTTTCGCTGGCGCCGACGCGTCCGCCGCGCATCCAGGAACTGACTTTCGAGCCGATTGAACCTTGAGCATCGCGTATTCGATGTACGTGGCGTTGAGCGGAACGCCGTCGCGGTTCACAGTGAGCCACTCCAAAAGGGAACACGCATGACCGACGACACGCCGCGGCCGCTCGTCATCGAGACGGCCAATCCGACGAACTACTACGAAGTGATCAGCGCGCCGCGCGAGATGCAGCGCACGCAGATCGACGCAAACCTGTGCCTGCCGTCGAACGCGAAGGGCCGCGTGCCGGTGGTCATCGTGGTGCCGGGTAGTCTCGGCATCGCGCCGTCGCACGTGCGGCACGCGCAGACCTTCGTCGAACTCGGAATTGCCGCCTGTGTGATCGATCCGTTCGGCCGACGCGGCGTGACGTCGACGGTTTCGAATCAGGCGCAGTACTCGTTTGCGGCGAGTGCGTACGACGTGCTCGCAACGGTGCGGACTCTGGCCGCGATGCCGGAAATCGATGCGGCGCGCATCGGCGCACAGGGTCACAGCCGCGGCGGATCGGCCGTGCTGACGGCTGCGATGAGGCGCTTCTCCGAGCCGGTGCTCGGCGAGAACTTGCGCATGCGCGCCGTGTATGCCGCTTATCCGTGGTGCGGTCACCAGTTCGTCGATCCCGACCTCGGCGGCACCGTCGTGCGCTCGGTGATCGGCGACCGCGACGACTGGTGCCTTCCGCAAGCGGCGCAGGGTCATACGCAGGCGATGCGTCTGCGCGGCGGCGACGCAACGATCCGCATCTTCGCGGGCGCCGGTCACAGCTTCGACCGCGGCACTGCAATCGAAACGATCGCCGATGCCGCGGTATCGCCAGATGCGCCGCTCACCTATATCGCCAACGACGGCGCGATGGTGCACCCGGTAACCGGTACGGCCGATCCGAAGACGGTCGACTACGATACGTTCGTTTGGGGCTTGAAGGCCGGCTACGGTCGGCGCGGCGCGAAGATCGGCAGCCAGGGCGACGACGCGACGCAGTTCCGGGCGGATATGATCGAATTCTGGACGAAGCAGATGTTGGAGAAAGCTCGATGACCGATCTCGCGATTCGCAATGTGCAGGTGCTCGACGGCAGCGGCGGTGCCGCGTTTGCGGCCGACATCGAGGTGGACGGCGGGCGCATCACGTCGGTTGGCAAAGCAGGTGCCGCGAAGCGCGAGATCGATGGCAAAGGCCTCTGTCTCACGCCCGGTTTCATCGATACGCACTCGCACGACGACGGCGCGTTCTTCCGTTACCCCGGCATGGAATTCAAGCTCGCGCAGGGCGTGACCACGGTGGTTGCCGGCAACTGCGGCTTCAGCGCGATTCCGGCCGACCCGATGGCGGATGCGGTGGCCGCGAGCGGCGGCATTCTCGCCGGCGTGCCGGCCGAGTTCACCGATCTCTCGGGCTACTTCAAAGCGGCGCTCGCACGAAAGCCCGCGATCAACAACATGATGCTGGTGGGCCACAACACCGTGCGCACGATGGCGATGGGCATGGAGCAGCGCGCGCCGACGCCGATCGAACTGGCCACGATGCGCGGCTACGTCGAACGCGCGATGGAGCAGGGCGCGTGCGGCTTTTCCACCGGCCTCATTTATCGCCCGGGCCGGTGGAGCCGAACGGAGGAAGTGATCGAACTTGCGAAGGCCGCGCAGCCGTATGGCGGGTTGTACACCACGCACATGCGCAACGAAGGCGACCGGTTGCTCGAAGCGGTAGAGGAGTCGCTGCGCATCGGTCAGGAAGCTGGCGTGCATCTGCACATTTCGCATCACAAGAGCGCCGGCAAACCCAACTGGGGCAAGGTGAAGGACTCGCTCGAACGTGTGGACCGCGCGATTGTCGGCGGGCAGAACGTCACGCTCGACGTGTATCCCTACACGGCGGGCTCCGGCCGCATGATCGAGTACTTCAACCTCGACAAGATCGACCGCGCGCTCGCCGAGGTGATCCGCATCGCGAGTTGTCCTGCGTTTCGCGAACTCGAAGGTCGCATGCTCGTCGACGTGGCCGCGCAGCGCGGCATGGACGTGACCGAACTGGTGCGCGAAGTGCTGACGGCACCGCTCGGTGATCGAACGATCTGCATTCAGTTCATCATCGACGAGGCCGACGTGGAAACGAATCTGCGTCACGCGGACATGATGGTGGGCTCGGACGGCATTCCGGACCTGCGCGGGCGCCCCCATCCGCGCCTGTTCGGCACCTTTCCGCGCGTGTTGGCGCGCTACGTGCGCGAACGCGGCGTGCTCGGTCTGGAAGAAGCGGTGCGCCGGATGACGTCGCTTTCTGCCGAAACGTTCGGGCTCGTCGAGCGCGGCCGCGTCAAGGAAGGCTACTGGGCCGATCTCGTGCTGTTCGATCCGGCCGCGGTGGCCGATACGGCCACGTACGACGATCCGAAACGCGAGCCCGACGGCATTCATCTCGTGGTGGTGAACGGCCAGGTGGCATACGACGAAGGCATGCACACCGGGGTTGGCACCGGCAAGATGCTGCGTTATCGCCGTTCCGCTTACGAATAGCCCATGGACGTTCGCCCGCTGCCCGAAGAACTGCTGGCGTTCGCGCGCGACGAGATCACGCGGTTGCAGGTTCCGGGCGCCGCAGTGGGCGTTCTATTCGATGGTGCGATCTTCGCGGGTGGCGTGGGGGTTACCAACGTCGAGCATCCGTTGCCGGTAACCGCGGAGACGCTGTTCCAGATCGGTTCCACGTCGAAAACGGTAACCGCCACCGCGTTGATGCAACTGGTCGAAGAGCGGCGTGTCGATCTCGACGCAAAGGTGCGCGCGTATCTGCCCGAGTTTGCCCTGCAGTCCGAAGCCGACGCGGCACGCATGACCGTGCGCAACCTCGTTACGCACCACACCGGATATGTTGGCGACTATTTCAAGGACACCGGCCGCGGCGACGACGCGATTGCGAAGATCGTGGCGAAGATGGCGAACTCGCCGCAACTCGTGCCGGCCGGTTTGTTGTTCTCGTACAGCAACGCGGCGTTCTACGTGTTGTCGCATATCGTTCAAACGCTGCGCGGCAAACCGTTCGAAGAAGTGATTCGCGAGCGCATCTTCGCGCCGCTTGGTATGCGCACGTCTTTCTACTTCCCCGAAGACTGCATCACGTATCGCGTGGCCACGGGCCACATCGTCACGCGCGAAGGTCCGAAGATCGCGCGGCGCTGGCACATGTGGCGCAGCGGCGCGGGTGGGGGCGGTGTGATCTCGAATGTCGTCGACCAGATGCGCTATGCCGCGCTGCACGTCGGCGCAATCGACGGTGCCGCGGTGCTCAGTCGAAATGGAGTCGCCGAAATGCAGCGCGTGCAACGCGCGGCCGGCAGCATGTGCGAATCGATCGGTATCTCGTGGATGCTCGATCACGCCGGTGAGGGACATCGGCTGGTCAAACACGGCGGTGCCACGAACGGCCACCTGTCGTCGTTCGAGATGATTCCGGCGAAGGGTTTTGCCGTGTCGGTGCTGACCAACGCGGATGCCGGCCGCGAAACGCGCCAGACGATCGCCGATGCAGCACAACGCCTGTTCCTCGGGTTCGACAAACCGGAACCGCGTGAAGCGCGGGGGCTATCGCCCGACGTGGCCGAGTACGAGGGCGCGTATCACGCAACGCTCGAGCATCTGCAGGTTTCCGCGCGAGGCAGGCAGCTGCAGGTGGTCGGCACGCCGCCGCCGCGGTTCGTCATTGATCCGCACCTGCAACCGATTCCGCTTCCGCCGGCCACGTTGTCGTTCACAGGTGCCGATGCTGCTGCCGTGCTCGATGGTCCGCGCAAAGGCGAACGCGTCGAGTTCCTGCGCGACGCTGCGGGCCGGATCGAATGGTTGCGCTGGGACGGCCGCATCGCCCGTAAGCAGTCGGCCTGATGGCATTCTCTCTTGGGATGCTCAGGCCGCTGGGGCCGCTCGCGCGGCATCGCGACTTCGTGCACTTGTGGGCGGCGCAGTCCGTCAGCGCATTCGGCAGCCGCATCACGCGCACTGCGTTGCCGGTGATCGCGATTCTTCTGGTCACGGCAGACCCGGTGCAACTCGCGATACTCGGCGCGCTCGAAGTGATTCCCGGTGTGGTGGTCGGATTGTTCGCGGGCGGCTTCATCGACCGGCACGCGAAACGTCCAGTGCTGGTCGGGTCCGACATCGCGCGCGCCGTGCTGGTGTTCAGTATTCCGCTGGCGGCGTGGGTGGGCCACCTCGGCATCGGGCAGCTCTATGTGGTGGCCGCGCTGGTCGGGGGGTTCTCGGCACTGTTCCGTCTGGCCGACAACGCCTATCTGCCGGTATTGATCGGCCGCGAACATCTCGTGGACGGCAACTCGAAGCTGCAGGCGACGGACTCCGTTGCCGAGATCGGCGGGCCGGGTCTTGCAGGCGTGCTGATCCAGTTTCTGACGGCGCCGATCACGATGGTGATCGATGCGTTCTCGTACGTCGTCTCCGCCATTCTGCTCGGAAGAATCCGCACCGCTGAGCCTCCGCAAACCGTGTCGGTTGCAGCGCCGACTTTGATCGAGGACATACGCATCGGTGCGCGCGCCGGGTTCGGTCATCCCATCGTGGGGCCAACGTTCTGGTCGTTCGCGGTCGGCGATCTTGCCAACGGTTTCTTCATGGCGCTGTACATGCTGTATGCGCTGCAGACGCTGGCCATCGATGTGGCCACGATCGGCATCGTCATCAGCCTGGGCGGGATCAGTGCGCTGGCGGGTGCGTTCGTAGCATCGGCCGTGTCGCGCGTCTTCGGCCTCGGTCGCGCGATGATCCTCACGCTCGCCATCGGAAAGATGGCGGGCGTGTTCGTTGCGTTTGCGTCGATGGAACCGAGGTTCGCGGTCGCCTGGCTGTCGGCCAGCCAATTGCTCGGCGACGGGGCGATGGTTGCGTTCCTGATACTCGCAAACAGCTATCGCCAGGCCGTGCTGCCGCTCGACGTGATGGCGCGCGCCAATGGTCTGCTGCAGGTGATGACCGGCGTGTTGATGCCGCTCGGCGCGTTGATCGCCGGGGTGCTCGCGAAAACGACATCGGTGACGTTCGCGGTGTGGACCGGCTGCATCATCGGACTGTTCGCCGTTGCACCTTTGCTGCGAGCGCGAATCGTTGCACTGACCACGTTCGAGTCGAGCGCGTCGGAATTGTCCGCAAGGACCTGACATTCCGGCGGTTTCCGCCGAGTCGTCGCCGTATACTGCGCGCCTCAAAACTCGCACGGGTATTCCTATCGCACAGTTCGAACCGGCAGCGCGCCGCATTCCCTAGCGGGGAGGACGCCGATGCCAGTGAACGCAGATGACGTCTATCGCTGGAACGTGGGTGATCCCGCTTTACAGTGACCGGTACAAATTCAAAGCCGGTAGAGGTTCGGATTCGGAGATGAAACGCTCCGATGAAGCTGGAAGCGAAAGTAATCGGGCCTTCTAAAGAGGACCGGTGAATCGACCTCTCGCTGCGTAAGCCTGGAACCCTCCGAGACTAGATCGGAGGGCAAGAGTAAACCGAACCCGACTCCCGCCAATGCAACTTTTGCTTGGTTGGAGACGGGAACGTGGCACGCGCAGACGAGAACGCGGGATTCACCTGCGCGCACTGCGGCGCGGGTGTTGCACCGCTCACCAACGGTAGCTATCGCAACCACTGCCCCTTCTGTCTGTGGTCAGTGCATGTCGATGATGCTCGACCGGGAGACCGTGCGTCCGTCTGTCGCGGTTTGATGCAGCCGATCGAACTCGTCAGCAGGCGGAAGGGCTGGCAGGTGGTGCACCGCTGTACGCGCTGCGGCAAGACGCAGCCGAACAGGGTGGCGACGGCGACGAGTCAAGCGGATGACATTGAGGCCCTGGTGGAGTTGTTTCGCCATTGAGCGAGCGTGTTACCGATACAACGACACCGGCCGGCCGCGCTCGTTCGATGTGCGCGCCTCCCGAAGACACTCCGCCAGCACCGGAACACCTTCCGTGATCATCTCGTCCGGCACATGCCCGAACGCGAGGCGTAGGAACGGCACATCCTCATTGTTTACCTGAAACGCGCGGCCGCGCGCATATCGGAATCCGCGCTGATCCGCCAACGACTGCAACTTGTCGCGGTCGACGTCGTCCGGCAGCCGTAACCACAAAAACAAGCCGCCCTCCGGTTCGGACCAGCGACAACTGTCCGCCAAATGTGCATCGAGTGTGTGGCACAGCAGATCGCGCTTATGTTTGAACGTCGCGTTCTGTTCTTCGCAATGCGCCCATACGCCGCTGCTCAGATACTCCGCGACGATCGACGCCGCCAACGTGTTGCTGCCGGCATCGTGCCGGCGATTCAGCACACGTCGGAACAGCTTCGGCGGCGCCATGAAGTAACCGAGCCGCACGCCGGGCGCGAGTATTTTCGACAGCGAACAGATGTAGATCTGCTGTTCGTAGTCGTCGAGTGCGTAGAACGCCGGCGGCTTCGCGCGTTCGTAGTTCACGTCGCCATAGCAGTTGTCCTCTACCAGAATCACGCCGAAGCGTTTTGCGAGCGCGAGTATTTCGAGCCTCCGCGCGCGCGGAATGGTGGTGCCGGTGGGGTTCTGATACGTCGCCTCCGTATAGATGAAGCGGGGCGGTGTGCCTTTTCGCGCGAGATCTTCGAGCGCCCGTTCGAGCGCATCGGGTCGCATGCCGTCCGCATCCACCGGCAAGCCAACCATACGAATACCGAGGTCACGGTAGGTAGAAATGGTGCCGGGATAGGTGAACTCTTCGGTGATCACCACGTCGTCGTGGTGTTCGATCAACGCTTCGGCCACCAGCGTGACCGCCTGCATCGAACCGTTCGTCAGCGAGATGCGCGCCGGGTCCACCGGCACACCCTCGCGATCCGACTCGCGCTTCGCCATGAGGTTGCGTAAGCCTTCGTGGCCGAGTTCACCCGGATAGTTCGTGTAGTGCGGATAGTCACGTGCGATCGCGCGCGCGGCCGCCTCTTGAAATGCGG
>CAZLDA010000045.1:0-12629 GCA_964557875.1 uncultured Pseudomonadales bacterium
CCGGCTATCGTCCCGCGCCGTATTACCGGCCGCCGGCGAACTACGCGAACCGCTATAACAACAATTACCGCAGCAACAACAACGTCAATGTCAACGTCAACAACAACTACTTCAACCGGTTCGACAAGAACCAGAACCGGCTGTCCTCGTACAACCCGCGCTCGCCGATCGCCTCTCCGACCGCGCGCGATAACTACCGCGGGCAGACAACTTACAACGGCGCGAACAAGCCGCGCGCCACGACGAGCCAACAACTCCCCGGCAATACCACGCGACCAGCGGCCGATCGTGCGGGTCAGGCGACGAAAGGTACGTATCAGGGTGCTGCGCGAACGGGTCAGGCAAACGCGACGCAGCGGCAGACCGCGCAACGACAGACGGCACAGGCTGCCCAACGACCCGGCGCAGGGGCCGATCGCGGCTATCCGAAAACCAGCGGTAGCCGTGCCGATGCCACCGCGGCAACGCAGAGCCGTGGCGGGTCGCTCAGTGGTGCAGGGCGCAATCAAGGTGCGGCCGATCGGGCTGCGAGCGAGCGCGGTCGCAGCAGCATGAAATCGGCCCCGCGGCCATCGAGCAGCGCGCGCGCCGGTGGTGGCAAACGTGCGTCCGGCGGCGGTCGTGGCCGAAACTGAGGAAGCAGACATGAATTCGAATCGATTTGCCGTCCGTGGTGTGCGCGTTTCGATCGCGGCGAGCTTGCTGGGTGCGTTGTCGCTTTTTGCGGGAGCGCTGTTTGCGTCCGAAGCCGAACCGACGCCGCCGAAGACGTATCCCACTGCGGAAGCCGCTGTCGAGGCGCTGGTTGCGGCCGCGCGCAGCGACGATCCTGCCGCTTTGATGCAGGTGCTTGGTGAAAACGCGGAACCGTTGGTGTCGTCCGGCGACGATGTGGCGGATGCGAATGCGCGGACGCGCTTCGTAACCCAATACGACGAAGCGCATGAATTGGTGGCCGACGGCCAGGACAAATTCTCGCTCGAGGTCGGCGACGACGACTGGCCGTTTCCGTTCCCTATCGTAAAGGTGGGTGATCAATGGGCGTTCGACGTCGACGCAGGCATCGATGAGGTGGTGTACCGGCGCATCGGCCACAACGAACTCGGCGCCATCGAAGCATGTCGCGGCATCGTCGACGCGCAGAAGGAGTACGCCTCGGAAGGTCACGACGGACTGCCGGCCGGCGTTTTCGCGCAGAAGCTGATGAGCGACGAAGGAAAGCACAACGGTCTTTACTGGCCTTCGCAGCCCGACGAGCGTGCAAGTCCGGTTGGACCGTTCATTGCAACGGCCGCGGCGGAGGGTTATCGAAAGGATGCGAAGGAAGGTCCGCAGCCGTACCACGGCTATGTTTATCGGCTGCTGACTGCACAGGGCGCCGCTGCGCCTGGCGGTGCGCGCAGCTATCTGAAAGACGGCCAGCTGAGCGGCGGATTTGCAGTGGTTGCGTATCCCGTCGAGTACGAACAGAGCGGCGTGCAAACGTTCATGATCAATCAGGACGGTGTGCTGTATCAGAAGGATCTCGGGCCGAAGACCGGCGAGTTGGCGCGCGCGATCAAGGCGTTCAACCCAGACTCTAGCTGGACCAAGGTCGACTGACGAATTCGCAAAGGGGTGGGGAGACGGACGATGTGGCGGTGGCATGCTGCATGCGCGGGAGTGATCATGGCGGCGGTATCGTCGTTCGCCGCGGAAGCCGGTGATTCGGCGTTGGCGCAATTGAAGGCGCGCATCGAGGCGGGCGCCATACCCGGAATACACAGCGTGCTGGCGATTGCCGACGGCAAGACCGTCGCCGAGTGGTACTTCGACGGCGTCGACGAAACGATCGGGCCGATGGGTCCGATCGATCTCGGTCGTGTCGCGTTCACGCCCGAAACGCTGCACGACGTCCGCTCGGTGACGAAGAGCGTGGTATCGATTCTGTTCGGCATCGCGTATTCCGAAGGCGCTATCAAGAGCCTCGATACGCCGGTGCTCGACTACTTTCCGGAGTTCACCCAACTGCACACGCCGGAGCGTATGAAGGTTCGCATCCGCGACGTACTGACGATGACGTCGGGTCTGCATTGGGACGAGCGCACCTACCCCTATTCGGACGTGCGCAATTCCGAAATCGCGATGGACATCGCCGACGACCCCTACCGCTATGTTCTGTCCGGGTCCATCGATGCGCCGCCCGGCACGCGTTTCAATTACTCCGGCGGCGACGTTGCCGTCGTTGCAGCGATCGTCTCGCGCGCGACGAAGACACCCATCGATGCGTATGCACGCGAGAAGTTGTTCACGCCGCTGGGAATCGCACGGTTCGAATGGACGAGAAGCGGCGCCGACATTCCACGTGCGGCGTCCGGATTGCGACTGACCACCCACGACATGGCGAAGATCGGCACGCTGATGCTCGACGGCGGGCGATGGGACGGCAAACAAATCGTGCCGGACAGTTGGGTGAAGGCCGCGACCACCCCGCACATCGACGTGGAAGGCGACGCCGAATGCGGTACGAAGTACGGGTACTTGTGGTGGATCGGCGCCGGCTGCGCAGCAACGCCACGTGCGCCGTGGTTCGCTGCCATCGGCAACGGCGGGCAGCGCATCTGGGTGATCCCGTCGCGCAAACTCGTGGTTGCTTCGACAGGCGGCCTCTACAACGACCCGAAACAGGCTGCACCGCCGCTCGAGGTCCTGACGGGCATACTAGGGGGCGTGTCCGCCCACTGACGCCGGCCAACAAGTGTAGCAATGACGAAAATCATTGGAATTTCGGGAAGCCTGCGCGCCGGTTCGCTGAACGCGTCGCTGTTGCGCGCGGCCGCTCAGGTTGCACCTGCCGGCGTAACGATCGACGTTGCGTCGATTCGCGGAATTCCGCTGTATGACGGCGACGTCGAGGCCGCTGAAGGAATTCCGAAGGCCGTGGTCGATCTCAAACGCCGGATCGTTGCAGCAGAGGCGCTGCTGCTCGTGACGCCCGAATACAACAACGGCATTCCGGGCGCCTTCAAGAACGCGATCGACTGGCTCTCGCGGCCGCCGTCCGACATCGGGAAGGTGTTTGGCGACCGTCCCGTTGCGTTGATCGGCGCGTCACCGGGTGGCTTCGGCACGATTCTGGCGCAGGAGGCGTGGCTGCCGGTGTTGCGTACGCTCGGCACACGACCGTGGTTCGGCGGAAGGCTGATGGCGTCGCGCGCACATACGTTGTTCGGTGCCGACGGTGCACTGACGGATGACGCGTTGCGCAAGCAACTCACCGAATTCGTCAGAGGATTCGCCGCGTTCATTGCTGCAGGCTCGGCGGCATAGTGGCCACGGTTGCAGACGCTGGAACGGCGACGGGCATCGATCGTGCGCACCGGCGCGTCATCTTCGCGTCGTCGCTCGGCACGGTATTCGAGTGGTTCGACTTCTATCTATACGGCACGCTCGCCGTCTTCTTCGGTTCGCTGTTCTTCCCTCCGGGCAACGAAACGGCGGCGTTTCTCGCGAGTCTCGCCACGTTCGGCGCCGGCTTCGCCGTGCGACCGCTCGGCGCGCTCGTGTTCGGTCGTCTGGGCGATCTGATCGGCCGCAAGCACACGTTCCTCATCACCATCATCGTGATGGGTTCGGCAACCGCGTTGGTGGGTGTGTTGCCGACGTATGCGCAGGTCGGCATCTGGGCGCCAGTGATGCTCGTTGCATTGCGACTCGCGCAAGGGCTCGCGCTCGGTGGCGAGTACGGTGGCGCTGCCACCTACGTGGCCGAGCATGCGCCGCCACATCGGCGCGGTTACTACACGAGCTGGATTCAGACCACCGCGACACTCGGGTTTTTCCTGTCGTTGGCGGTGATCCTCGCGTGTCGTGTCGGTTTCGGCGAGGAAGCATTCCGTGCGTGGGGTTGGCGCGTGCCGTTCCTCGTTTCGGTGTTGTTGCTCGTAATCTCCGTATACATCCGGTTGAAGCTGGCCGAGTCGCCGCTGTTCGTGGAAATGAAGGCAAACGGCACGCACTCGCGCGCGCCGCTGACGGAGAGTTTCGGTCAGTGGCGCAATTTGAAGTTCGTGTTACTCGCGTTGTTCGGCGCGGCGTGCGGCCAGGGTGTGGTCTGGTACACGGGCCAGTTCTATGCGCTCTTCTTCCTGCAGAACACGCTGAAAGTCGACTTCGGCCTGTCGTACATGCTTGTCGGGGCGGCGTTGCTGATCGGCACGCCGTTCTTCGTGGTGTTCGGCCGTTTGTCCGATCGCATCGGGAGAAAGCGCATCATCGTTGCCGGCTGCGTTGCAGCCGTGCTTACGCTGTTTCCGATCTTTCGCGGCCTTACGCACTACGCTAATCCTGCGTTGGCCGAGTTCGAACAACATGCCGCCATCGTGGTGGCTGCGCGCGACTGTCATTTCAATCTCTTTGCGAAGCCGACCACGCCGTGCGATCGCGCGCGCGATTTTCTGACGAAGGCGGGCTTGAGTTACGAATCGGTGCCGTTCGACGGCACGAACGATGTCGTCACTACGATCGCCGGCGTGCGCCTCGTCGGCTTCGACGAAGCGGCCTATCGTGAAGCACTCGAGATCAGCGGCTATCCGAAAGGAGCAGACCCCGAGCGCGTCAACGTTCCGATGACCGTGCTGCTGCTGTCGGTGTTGATGATCTACGTGACGATGGTTTATGGCCCGATTGCGGCGTTTCTGGTCGAGCTGTTCCCAACACGCATCCGCTACTCGTCGATGAGCCTGCCGTATCACATCGGCAACGGCTGGTTCGGCGGTTTCCTGCCATTCATCGCCGCTGCGCTCGTCGTGAAATCGGGGAACATCTACTACGGCTTGTGGTATCCGATCGCCGTGGCGGCGATGACTGCCATCATCGGCGGTGTGTTCATCAAAGACAGGCGCAACGTCGACCTGCGCGACTGACGAGTCGGAAGAGGCGCGTCAGAGCAGACGGTGCTCGGTTCCTTTGCCGCGCGTAACGAAGATCGCTTCCGTCGGTTCCAGCACTCGCGCTGTGTGCCATTCGCCGCGTGGCACTACTACCGCGGCGCGCCCGCGCAACGGCACGACATAACGTTCTCCGTTCGCGCGTTCGAGCTCGAAATCCATCGCGCCGCTGAACTGAATGACGAGTTCATCGGCGGCAGGATGGCGTTCCCAGCTCGTCCAGTCTTCCGTGAATCGATACGCGCTGACGAGGCGGCCGCCCTGCAGATCGTCGCGTTGCGTGAGCGTCTGCCAGAAATCCGCTGTTACAGGCAACTGCGTTGCGCCGGGACCGTCGCTGAGTTGTACGAACGTGGTGAGAGGATCGAATGTGCTCATGCCATGGACTCCGACAACGTGATGCGAAACGATGCGGCATTTCGAAAGCGAAATGCTTGAACAAATGTTCCCGCGATGTTCGCGGAGTCAGTGTGGCTCGGAAAGAACCGCGTGGTTCGGGCCCTGGCCGGGTCGTGCGAGGTACTGCGACGGCGTGAGCCCGGAGAATTCGCGGAACTCGCGGTTGAAGTGCGGTTGGTCGGCATAACCGTGCAGATACGCGATCTCTGACCAGTCGACGCTGCTCGTCCCGTACACACGGCGCAGCACGCGATTGAAGCGCTGCAGACGCAGATAGAGCTTCGGTGTGAAGCCCACCTCCTGAACGAACACCTCTATGAAACGCCGCCGGCTCAATCCGGATTCTGCCGCGACGGTGCCTACGCGCGTGACATCGTCGCTGCAGTTGAAGCGTACGAGCGCGAGTTCGACAGCCGCATGCCGTTGCAGCGGCCGGCAAAGTCGCCGAACGAGCGCATCGAACAAGAGGCTGAATCTGGCGTCGACCGTCGTCGCCTCGACCAGACGATGGTGCAGACGTCCGGCATCGGCGCCCCAGATGTCTTCAAGTGCGACGTGCTCGTTGCACAATATGTCGGCTGACGGCCCGAAGAAGGGGTGCGCACCGCCGGCCTTGAACTGCACACCCATGATCTTCGTCTGCACGGCATCGATGGCGAAGTGCGTGGTGCACGGACCGCTCACCGCGATGCCCCGCGATCGGTGCACGACGTCGAAACGTTCCCCGTCATAGTGGCGCAACTCGTCTTCGTCGAGCTTGATCAGCAGACCCACGAGCGGATTCGCCATGATCAGTTCCTTCCGGTGCGGAAGCGGCTCGCCCTCCCAATACCAGAAGTTCTCGATGAAACGATCGAGCGGAGGGGGCGGGTGGCAGGTGCGGAACAGCATATTGGGTGATGGTGTGACAGCCCGAGGCTTACGTTCAAGGGTGGCCGTTCGATCGCGCAAGGCGCTTGGGTAAATCGTCGGCGTCGGGGTCGTACTGCCCGCCGCCAAGCCACAGCGCCGTCGCGGGGCCACGATTGTCGCGCACGATTCGCGTCGATTCGCCGAACGTTGCGTATCCGTCGGCCTGCGTGATTTGCCCGCTGTCGCCGCGCACTTTCAATTCGGTAGCGCCGTAGAACGGTGTCGCCAGGCTGGGCCGCGAAACCAGCACGCGATCGCCCATCGGCACGAGATCGCACACGCCCCAGGTGTTCCACCAACGCCCGGTCCAGCGCCGCGTCGATCCTTTCGGTGCGCCGTGCTTTGCGAACGTGGCGAGAATGTCGATCGCGCCGTCGCTCCATTGTTGGGAAGGGCCGTCGATGGCATTCGTCAACACGCTGAATGCGACGTCGAGCGACGGCAGTACGCAGGTTCGGGTGAGGAAACCCGGGAAGCCGCCTGAGTGGCCGAACCACGGTGTGGCGCCGACCGTTCCGCGCGCTATGCCGAGACCGTACTCGCGCCCATGCGGTAGCCCGGGAATGTCACGGTGCGCGCGCGTCATGGCACGGCGGCTTGCAACGCTTAGCAACTTCGAATCGGATTTCGGATCGAGCTGACTGAAGAAGCGCGCGAGGTCGCCGGCCGTGCTGACGAAGCCGGTGGCCGAGGCGAGCGCGTGCGTGGGCAGATCGCGACCCACGGGCCGCCGCCCGAACGGCATTCGCGCGGTGTAACCGTTGCTCATCGGCGTGCGAGCGGCCACGGGCACGTCGGGTTGCGTATGCGTGAGTCCGGCGGGTTCGATCACTTCGTCCCGGATCCACTTCGTGTACGGCGTGTCGGTGACCGATTCGATGACGAGCCCAAGCAGGCCGAACCCATGGTTCGAGTATTTGAAGCGCGCGTCGGGTGCGATTGTCGGCGCCGTCTGCAGATCGGCGCGCAGGTCGGTGCTGTTGAGGAACGGCCGCCGCAGATCCCACTGCCCGCTGTCGCGTCCGTCGCGATGCACGCCGGCGCCGTGCGACAACAACTGCCGCAGCGTGGTGGCAGCGATGCGGTCGTGCAGCCCGGACACATATTTGCCCACCGGTGCGTTGAGCCGGAGTTTGCGCGCCTCGACGAGACGCATGATTCCGGTCGCGGTGAACGACTTCGAATGCGACGCCACCCGAAACCGGTGTTTCGGCGTGAGCGCGGCATGCGTTTCGAGATCCGCCACGCCGAACGCCCGCTCGAGCACCAGCTTGCCGCGATGAGTCACCGCGAGCGCGCAGCCGGGCAATTGTGTTTCCGCGACCTGCAGTTCGAGCCACTGCGGCAGGTAGTCGAGGGCGGGTTTCAGCCACGCCGGCATGGAGTCTCCTATGGGTGGATGAGCGTCGGGAGTGGCAACACGTCCGCGGCGTCCCTCCCGCTGCCGTCATCGGCGCACATGATCAAAGTCTCGACGAGGCCATCTCCGGGATCAACCGCCCCCGACGGTCTTTTCCTGGAACGCTTTCCCCCCTTTTCATTTGTGGCGCCCTCAGTCAGGTTTACTGAACCGCCACGCGAGGAACTGCGATGAACATCAGCCAATACCCTAAGCCGGAGCAGATCGCGGCGTTGCTCGCGAGCGCCGAGACTGGACCGGTCGTGATGGTGAACCTGCTGAAGTTCAAAGACCGCGCCGATGTGCCCGATGTCGGCATCAGCGGCAGGGAGGCGTACGCAAAGTACGCGAAGGCGATGGTCGCAATCGTCGAAGGCGGAGGCGGGCGGATGATCTGGTCGGGTCGCGTGACCGGTATGGTGCTCGGCGAATCCGACGTCGATTTCGACATGATTGCGCTGATGGAGTATCCGTCGCGGCAGGCGTTCGCGCAGGTTGTTGCCGATGCGCGAGTGCAGGAGATCGGTGTGCACCGCGCGGCGGGGCTCGAGGGTCAGTGGCTCATTGCGGCTTCGACCGCGGATCCGCTCTGAACGATCGGCACGGGTTTCCCGGCCGAGCCGCTTTCGCTCGAAGATATGGCGGGCGTAGCGCGTCAGCTCGGCCGCATCAGCGGCGCGATGCGTCGTGCGACGTTCGTCATCGCGTCCCTCAGTGTCGCCTTCGGAATCATCGAGAGCTGCCCCTCCACCTTCAGATGGGCGAGACCATGCACGTGGCTCCATCCGAGCACGATGTCGTTGATGACGGGTATCGACATCGACGATAGATCGACCTGCTCGGCGTCCACTTCCGGTTCGCCGTGCTGCCGGTGGATCACGTTCGTGAGTTCGATGAACGTCGATTGTGCCGCGCGAACCAGGTTCGGCGCGTGTACGTCGACGAGATCGCTGCGGAACATGATGCGGAAATGCTCGGGAAACGCCTCGGCGAAACCGAGGTAGCCGTCGACCGTGGCGATGAACTGTGCGTCGAGATCGTCGCCCGCGGCGCGGATTTTCGTGCGCAGCCGTCGCGTCAGTTGCGCGAAGCCACGCGCCGCGATCTCGGTGAGAAGCCCGCGCACATCGCCGAAGTGATGCTTAGGAGCCGCATGCGATACACCGGCGCGACGAGCACATTCGCGCAGGGTGAAGCGTTGCAGGCCGCATTCCGCGAGCACCGCTTCGCCGGCGACGACGAGCGCTTCCCTCAATGCGCCGTGGTGATACGTCTGTTTTGAACCGGTCTTCGATTTGGCTTTGGCCATCGCGCGTGCCCTTCCTTTCGACGTGTTCCGAGCGTGCCGACTGCTGCTCGATGCAGAGCGCATTCTACGGCGAAACATCTTGACAATGGAAACATCAGTCGGCAGGCTCATCTTTCCATTGTCAAGTTGGAGGGTGCGATGCAAGACGCGATCTTCTCGATTTCCGGCAACCTCGCGATGCTCGGCTGGCTCGGGCTCGTGTTCCTGCCGGGACAACGTGTGGTGGTCGAAGTGATCGCGAGAATCGCGATTCCGGTCGTGATCGGCATCTTGTACGTCTTTCTGATGGCGACGAACTACGGGTCGGCGCCGGCCGACGCGGGCTACGGTTCGCTCGACGCGATCGCGTCGCTGTTCACGGTGCGCGGACTGCTGCTCGCAGGTTGGATCCATTACCTTGCGTTCGATCTATTCGTCGGCAGCTGGGAGGTGAGCGATGCGCGCCAGAACGGCATCCACCATCTACTGGTGATCCCGTGTCTGTTCGCGACGTTCATGTTCGGCCCGGCGGGTCTCGCGCTGTATTTCCTCGTCAAGCTCGCATACCGCGTGTTCCGGGCACGTCCGGTGGGACAAACGGCATGAACACGACGCTGACTCTCGGCCGTTCACCGCGTTTTCCGCCGCTGCTCGAAGCGTTCGCGCAGCGGCATGTGGCATGGTGGCGCACCACGCTGCTGTTCATCGGCCTGACGTTGGTCTTCGGCATGCTCGCGGTGTCCGACGATCGCACGTTCAACGGCGTGTCGACCTGGGCGAAGCCGCTGAAGTTCGCGCTGTCGCTCGCCGTCTACTTCGCGACGCTGGCGTGGTTCGCTCCGCTGATGCCCAACGGCTACTTCGAGGCGCGCAAAGGGCGGTGGCTGACAAACCTGCCGATTGTCTGCGCCATCCTGGAGATCGTGTACATCGCTCTACAGGCCGGACGCGGCGAAGCGTCGCACTACAACAACACGTCGACGCTGCATTCGTACCTCTACTCGCTGATGGGCCTCGGCGCGGCAACCTTGGTCGTCATCGGTGTGTGGATGGCGACAGTCATCGCGAAGCGGTTCGGCGCGCGCGACGCGTATGCGCTCGCGGTAGTCATCGGACTGTGGATGACGCTGGTGCTCGGCGGTGGTTTCGGCGGCTACATGGCGGCGCAAACCGGCCATTGGGTCGGTGGGCTTGAAACCGACTCCGGCGGTTGGTGGTTGATGAAGTGGGCGCGCGATGGCGGTGACCTGCGCGTGGCGCACTTCTTCGGCATGCACGCGATGCAGGTGCTGCCGTTCGTCGGTTGGCTCGCGGGGCGCGCGATGTCGCGGCGCGGCGCGATTGCGCTCGTCGTAGGGGTCGCGGGTCTCTATGCTGCGTTCACCACGTTCACGTTCATGCAGGCGCTCGCCGGGCGGCCATTCGTGTAACGCCGCCGCCGAGCGTCGCCGACGCGATGCCCGACATCATCGACCGCAGCGAAGGCCGCCGACTGTTCGGGCTCGATCCGGACGCGTATTGCGACGCGCGCCCGGATTACCCGGACGCGACCTATCGCACGCTCGTCGAACACGGCGCAATCCGCAGCGGTGCCGCGACACTCGAAATCGGAGCGGGTCCCGGTGTCGCAACGCGCAGGCTGATCGAACTCGGCGCGAATCCGCTCACGGTCGTCGAACCGGACGCGCGCTTCACGCCGTCGCTCGAGGCGCTCGGCGCAGCGCCGCTCTCGTTGAACGTCGTCACTGCCGCATTCGAAGACGCGCAGTTGCCGAGTGCGACGTTCGACCTCGTGGTTGCGGCAACCTCCTATCACTGGCTCGATCCCGACGTCGCGCTCACGAAGGTGGCCGATACGCTGAAGACCGGCGGATTCGTCGCGTTGATGTGGAACGTGTTCGGAGATGCCGATCGCAAAGACTCGTTTCACGATGCGACGCTTTCACTGTTTGCCGATCAGGCGATCAGTCCTTCGGGTGCGCCGGATGCAGTGCCATTCGCACTCGATCGCGCGGCGCGCGTGGCAGAGTTTGCGCGTTGCGGCGCGTTCGAGCCGATCGTGTATTTCGAAACGCGCTGGACGCTCGTGCTCGACACTGCGCGGGTAGGGCGCTTGTACGAAGGCTTCTCTCACATCCAGCGGTTGCCGCAAACGCAGCGCGAGTTGTTGTTGCAGCGTCTGATGGAAATCGCGCAGACACAGTTCGGCGGTCGGGTGGAACGCAACATGGTGTCGCCGATCTATCTCGCGCGACGCAAACGACACTAGAATCGCCGCTCCTTCCACCCGAGAGAACCTCGAATGACCCGATTCATCATGGCTGCCCTCTTCGCGGCCGCGGCGTGCTCCGTCCATGCCGCGAGCGAAACCTACATCATCGATCCGACACATACGTTCCCGAGCTTCGAGTTCTCGCACATGGGCGTTTCGGTGTGGCGCGGCAAATTCGACAAGACGAGCGGAACGATCGTGATCGATCGCGCAGCGAAAACAGGCAGCGTGGATATCCAGGTGGACCCCGCCAGCATCAACTTCGGTCTCGCGGCGATGGACGACAAGGCGCGTTCGGAGGATTTCTTCAACGTCGCGAAGTACCCGACCGCCACTTACAAGGGCACGCTGAAGTTCGAAGGCGATACGCCGAAATCGATCGTCGGTGAAATCACGCTGCTCGGCGTTACCAAGCCGCTGACGCTTACGATCAACAGCACGAAGTGCATTCCTCATCCTATGACCGGCAAAGAGTTCTGCGGCGCCGACGCGCAAGGCGAACTGAACTGGTCGGAATTCGGCATGAAGTGGAGCAAGTTCGGCGAAGGTGAAGCCGGACGCCTCGTCATGCACATTCAGGTCGAAGGCGCGAAGCCGAACTAGGAGCGGTAGCAGCCTACAACCAATACGCGATCACGTTGGCGCAGAACTGTTTGATGCGGCTGATCGGCCCGCGTTTGCTCCACTGTGCCGGCGTGATTTCTCTGCTCGCTTGCAGATCCGCCTCGAAGCGGCTTTCGAGTTGTTTGCCGAAATCGTCGCCGACGATCACGGCATTCACTTCGTCGTTGTGCAGGAAGCTGCGGTAGTCGAGGTTGCTCGAGCCGACTGTTGACCAGATGCCGTCTACCACCGCTGTCTACTGCTCGGCGCGCTGGTGATCTGCTTTCTGATTGCCCTGTTCTTCAACGGAGCGCTCGGAATTCCGCAGGTGTGGTCCTATGCGTTGGCCGGCGCGCTGCTCATCGCGGTGGGTTTCCTGACGCAATTTTCGATGGGAGCGCTGCTGCTGTTCGTGCTCTTCATCGCCCACATGTTTGTGGGCGCGGTGGAACTCGGCACCGACGGCTGGATTCAGAATATTACGGGCAACATCCTCACGCCGGGCCAGGGCAAGATCCTGTTCTTGTTCACATCTATGGTGATGTTTGCGCTGCGGTTTTCGGCGGAGTTCATCGAGAAACGCCTAGGCCTGTCGCCGGTGGGTATACTCTTGACCTGCGCCGTGCTTGCGGTTGCGGGGCTGCTGGTCACAAGCCGGATTGAGACGTTCGGGGGCGCGATGCTGGCGCTGCTGGTGTACGGCGTGGGCAAGACGTTTTTCTGGCCGACCATGTTGGCGGTTGCCAGCGACCGCTTCCCGCGCACCGGCGCGATCGCCATCAGCATCATGGGCGGCATCGGGAGGATGTCGGGCGGCATGCTCGGCGG
>CAZLDA010000046.1:0-12454 GCA_964557875.1 uncultured Pseudomonadales bacterium
CGAGGCGCCACCCAATGCAGTCGGCTACTACATCAACGTCGAACGGCTGGAGCGTCTGGAGCTCGCCAACGATCGCGTTCACACGCGCCAGCGCTTCGAACGGAACGGCGATGAGTGGATCGCGAGTGAGCTGATTCCCTGATCAAGCGGTTTCGTCGTCGAGCACGGGCACGATGCCGATGAGACTCTTGAAGCACGTTGCGATTGCCGTCTCGAGAAATCCCTTCACAAAGGCCGCCTCTTCATCACCGGCGCGAACCGCCGCATAGAGCGTCGGCCAGACCCCCTCTTCTCCCAACGATCGCGCTGCGACGTAGTCCTGCTTCAGGTATTCGTGCAATGCCCAGTTCGGCAGGCAAGTCACGCCGCGACCACTCGCGACGAGTTGAATCATCATCGTCGTCAGTTCGGCAGTGCGGACGCGTTGCGGCTCGACTCGGGCGGGATCGAGAAACGACGAAAACACGTCGAGCCTGGAACGATCTACCGGATAGCAGATCAACACCTCGTTGCGCAGATCTTCCGGCTCGACCCACTCCTTCTTTGCCAGCGGGTGGTCGGGCGCCACTGCCAACTGAGCTTCATACGAAAACAGCGGGCAGTAAGTCACTTCGAGTTCTCGCATCGGGTCGGCGGTAATCACGAGATCGAGATCGCCCCTTCCCAAAGCCGGCAGCGGCGCGAAGTTGAATCCGCTCGCAATGTCCAATTCGACATCCGGCCAACTCTCTCGATACGTGTTGATTGCAGGCAGCAGCCACTCGAAGCAGCTATGGCACTCTATGGCCATGTGCAGGCGCCCGGATTCGCCGCCGGCGAGACGTTCCAGATCGCGTTGCGCCCCATGCACCATCGGCAGCACTTCGTCGGCGAGACGAAGCATGCGTTTTCCTGCCGAAGTGAACCTCAGCGGTCGCGTCTTGCGAACGAACAACTGGCAGCCGAGGCGATCCTCGAGATCCTTCAGCTGGTGCGACAGCGCGGACTGAGTGAGATAGACACGCTCCGCCGCCTCCACGAGACTGCCGGTGTCGCGCAGCGCGGCGAGCGTCCTCAGGTGTCTCAGTTCGAGCGCCAACATGAGCCCTTCTAATGGTCAGACCGGTGATGCATGCATCATATTCATGCGACGGGATACTGTCACCTAACCGCCCATCAGCGCTGGAAATGCCATCGGCGCTTGCAATCACCGAGCGAAATGCGGACGGGTACACATTGTCAACGGACATCGTCAACTAAACTCCCTTTCTATGGACAGCACGGTATAACCATCGCAGCACCATGTTCAGCCCAACCCGCACTGTGATCGACGCATTCGTGGAGTGCCTCGTTACGACCTACGAGAAGGCGTATCCGGGCGCGCAAAAGGCGCAGTCCGGCCTGCTCGAGCAGAGCTCGCGTATGGCGCTCGAGTCGTTGACCAATTCCGACTGCAGCTACCACGACCTGCACCACACGATCATGGTTACCGACGTTGGCCAGTCGATCTTGTGGGGTCGCCTTACATCGCAAGGCGACGTCACCGCGCACGACTGGCTGCATGCCATTCTGGCAATGCTGTACCACGATGTCGGATTCATCCGCGGCATTCTCAAAGGCGATCGCGGCGGCCGATACATCGTCAACGAATTCGGCGACACGGTTGCGCCTCCTGCCGGCGCTACCGATGCCTACATGGCGCCGTATCACGTGTCGCGAAGCTGCCTGTTCGTGAAGGAACGCTTCGCAACCGAAACGCTGGTCGATGCCGGCACGCTGATTCACCACATCGAGATGACTCGCTTTCCGGTGCCACGAGACGCGTTTTATCAGCGCGTTGGTGATTTCGCTGGACTGGTACGCGCGGCCGACCTCATCGGTCAGATGGCGGATCCGCAGTACATCCAGAAGCTGTCGAAACTATTCATGGAGTTTTCCGAGACCGGCGAAGCGGAGCGGCTCGGTTACGACAATCCCGGCGCGTTGCGCGCGGATTACCCTGCGTTCTTCTTCGAGCGCGTCCGCCCCTATATTTCGGAAGGTCTTCGATTCCTGCGCAAGACCCAGGAAGGCCAGCTCTGGATCGCGAATCTGTTCAGCCATGTCTACAGCGAACAGCAGAGCGAACCGGCCTATGGACCGGAACGCCGACAGCGCGATGATCCGGGTGGCGACCAGCGGCGCCGCGCCGGCGATCGAGTCGGTCCGCAGATCGCCGTCAGCAACAGCTGATGAGATAGTCCGCGTTTTTCAGAAGCGCTCCATCGCGAAAAACACCACGGCGAAAATGAACGGCAGAAGGACGGCCGCGTAGCTCGCAAGATTGAGCACGTCATTCTGCCGATCGTCCGCGTGCAACCGGAACAGATTGCCGAGCGAAAGCCAGATCGCACCGGACACGATCGTCGTCAGCACCAGCGTCAGAATCGCAGCGGCCACGGCTCAAATCTCCATTTCGAACGCGAACTATACTTTTGGCGTGTCTGCATCGATGCGCATCATGCCCCAATCAAACCCGCTGCACCGTCACGTCCTCGTCAGGTGCGAAGTGGTCAATCGAGACAAGGTCGCGAGCGTCCGATTCGTCGAGCATGACCACTTTCGCCTGTGGCAATACATGATGGCGAACAAACACGATCTGATCGTGCAAGGTGCGACGCCCTGTCTGTGGCTACCGGAGGACGAATTCGCCGCGAATTCAACGATGTTCGAACGGGCCGGCACGTGCGAAGCCGTTACGAGACTCACTTTCGCGATTTACGACCAAGAATCGGGACTGTGCAACACGCTGCAGCGTTTCGTCCCAGTCGACGAAACGGAGCAATTGAGCGAACGGTTGTTGCGCCGTGTGTCCTCCGACATCGGCGGCAGCGACGATTTCGTGATGGAGCAGCAGCGTGGTTATGCCGTCATCAAAGCGGGCGCCGATGCTTCGCGACTCGGCCTCCCGCTCGGCTTTTGAGTTGAGCCATTACTGCTGAGACAACTGCAGCATGTTGCGTGGTTGCGCGCCGGTGAGATCAGAGATCTTCGCGTAGTTGTCGGCGATGTCGTCGACGGATGCGTCGGTGCCAAGATCGACACCCGCATTCTCGACCAGACACGCGATCGAATAGCGTCCGCCCGCAGCCTGCATGATCACCCCGTTCGGTGCTTTTTCGCTGCACAGGAATAACACAGCCGGCGTCACCAGTTCCGGCCCCAGTCGTTTGAACGCTTCCGCAGGCATCAGGCTTTCCGTCATCCGCGTAGCGGCGACGGGAGCAATCGCGTTCGTGAACACGTTGTTCTTCGCGCCTTCGATTTTGAGCGAGTTCATGAACCCGACGAGCGACAGCTTCGCCGAACCGTAATTGGTCTGCCCGAAGTTGCCATAAAGACCCGATGGCGACGTCGTCATCACGATGCGGCCATAACCCTGGTCGCGCATGATCGGCCAGACTTCTTTGGTGCACAGCACCGAACCCATGAGGTGCACTTCGACGACAGCACGGAAGTCATCCATGGTCATCTTGGTGAAGCTCTTGTCGCGCAGGATGCCGGCATTGTTGATCAGAATGTCGACGCGGCCCCATGCCTTCATGGCGTCCTCGACCATGCTCTTCGCACCACGCGCATCGGAGACGGAACCGCCGTTTGCGATGGCCTGGCCGCCGGCCTTCTTGATCTCTTCGACCACACTCGCGGCCGCTTCGGACGAGCCACCCGTTCCGTCCATCGCACCGCCGAGGTCGTTCACCACCACTTTGGCGCCGAGTTTGGCGAGTTCCAAGGCGTGACAACGGCCGAGGCCACCGCCGGCGCCCGTCACGATGGCCACGCGCCCTTCGAAATTGATCGTCATTTGGAGGCTCCGCTGTTCAAAAAAACTGTTCGAAAAATTCAAACGCGCGATTCTACACGTATCGGCGGAATCCGAAGCCACCGAGTCTCGATGCTATGGGCGCATCGGAAAGGCGGTCGGTCCCAGCAGCGTGGCAAGTGTCGGCTGAATCCACTCGATCCATCGACACAGCGTTGCACGCGTCTCGCGCGGATCGATCAACTCGTGCACCGCGAACGATTCTGCACGGGGGAATGGCGAACGCGCCGATTTCAGCTGCCGTTCGAGCTCTGCACGCTTGGCGTCCGGATCGCTCGCAGCCTCGATCTCCCGATGAAATGCCACCGCAACGCCACCTTCGATCGGCAATGGACCCGATTCCGCCGACGGCCACGCAAGCACATAGGCGTTAGGCGCATAGTGCGCCGCTGTTGCGACACCAAACCCTTTGTGGATCTGTATCGATGCCCACGGCACTGACGCCTGCGCCGCTGCAGCAACCGCTGCCATCCCGTATCTGATCGTGCCGGCGCGTTCGGCTTCAGGACCGATCATGAAACCGGGCTGATCGATCAGATTCACGATCGGGACATGGAACGTGTCGCACGTTTCGACGAAGCGTCGGTATTTCTGCGCGGCTGCCGCCGTCATCGCCCCTGCGTAGTGTCGGCAGTCGTTCGCGAGCACTCCGACGCTTTGTCCGGAGAGACGCGCAAAGCCACAGATCTGACTTGGACCAAAGGTTGCGCCGATCTCGAAGAACGAACCTCGATCCATCACGAGCGTGATGATGCGGCGCATGTCGAACGGCGCATTCGCGTCGCGCGGCACGATGGACAGGAGCGCCTGCTCCGCGCGGGCAGGATCGTCGTCGCACGCGACACGCGGCGTGCGTTCCCATACGTTCGATGGCAGATACGAAAGATATCGCCGCATCTGGTTGAACGCGTCTTGCTCGTCTTCTGCGATGTTGTCGATCACGCCGCTCTTCGCGTGAACCTCCACACCACCGAGTTCCTCTTTAGTGCGCTTCACGCCCAGAGCACGCTCGACGAGTGCAGGTCCGCCGATCAGCACTTGCGCGGTATGACGCGTCATCACGGCGAAGTGCGATGCGACCAGACGCCCGGCTGGAAATCCTGCGACGGCACCGAGCGCCGCCGAAGCAATCGGCACCTGCCCCAGTGCATCGGCGATCACTTTGAAACGCGGCTCGGCAAACACCGGCTCCCCGACCGTGCCTCCTTTGCCGCCGCTTCCACGCACACTGCCACCGCCACCTTCGAGCAGACGGATCAGCGGAATGCGGTACTGCAGCGCGAGGTGCTCTGCGTAGATGCTCTTACGCAGGCCCGCGGCATTCGGTGAGCCACCCCTCAGCGTGAAGTCTTCACCGCCCACGACAATGCGACGACCCGATACTTTTCCAAAGCCGACAACGTAATTGGCCGGAACGTATTCGTTGATTTCGCCGTTGTCGGCGTAGTCCGGGATCGCGGTGGCGCGGCCGTGTTCTTCGAACGAATCTGCGTCCAACAACGCTGCGATGCGCTCTCGAATCGTGAGCCGACCGCGCGCGTGCTGGCGTGCGATCGCCTCTTTTCCACCCTGTTGCAACGCCAGTTGACGGCGTCGCTCCAGGTCGGCGACTTCAGACTCCCACGACATCCCAACGACTCAACACAGGGGCGAGATCAGGAAGGATTCTTGAATGCCGGTGCGCGTTTCTCGAAGTTCGCTTTCACCGCTTCGATCTGGTTCGGCGTGCCGATCAAAGCACTCTGCAGCGACTGTTCCAGTTCGAGGCCGGTAGCGGGATCCGCATGCCACGCCACTTCGAAGAGTCGTTTCGCAGCACGAATCGCGTCGGGCGATTTACCGGCGATTTCTCGCGCCAGATCGAGCGCCGCCTGCAATGGATCGTCTTCGACGCGCGTTACCAGTCCGAGTGCCTTCGCTTCGGTGCCGCTAAGAACGCGACCGCTGAACGTCAACTCCTTTGCCACGTCGAGCGGTACGAGATCGCGCAACGTCTGCGTCAGCGACATGTCGGGAATCAGTCCCCACTTGATCTCCATCACGGAGATCTTTGCATCCGGTGATGCAATGCGGATGTCTGCACCCAGCGCAATCTGACAACCGCCGCCGTATGCGACACCGTGAACCGCGGCAATGACCGGCACCGGCAGACGCTTCCAGATCATCGCCGGTTGCTGTGCACGATTTTCCGGTTGATCTGCCGAGCGCTGGAATAGTGTTGCGGTATTGGCTCGCGGCGCGCGTTCGGAGCTGCCGGCCATGCCCTGGAAGCTCGAAAAGTCGAGGCCAGCGCAAAACCCGCGACCATTGCCCGACAGCACGATTGCACGAACGTCTTTCGCGTCGCGGAGTGATTCCCCCGCCGCGATGATCGCCTCGAACATTTCGCCGCTCAGCGCGTTGTACTTGTCCGGCCGGTTCAGGCGCACGTCGGCGACGCCGTCGGTTTTGGTAATCGTGACGAGATCGGACATGGCTCCCCCTGTCTTTGGATTGGCTGAATCGCGAGAGGCGGCGAGTCTGACACACCACTTACGGTGTGACAAAACAAGCAGCTACT
This sequence comes from uncultured Pseudomonadales bacterium, assembly GCA_964557875.1. Taxonomy (GTDB): domain Bacteria; phylum Pseudomonadota; class Gammaproteobacteria; order Pseudomonadales; family Azotimanducaceae; genus DATJGR01. The sequence goes on from CAZLDA010000046.1 coordinate 6,402, forward strand.
CGATGACGACGAGCACTTGCCCCTCTTCGACGACATCCTCCGGGCGAACCAACAACTCGGAAACTCTACCGGCGATCGGACTTTCGAGCGGAATCTCCATCTTCATCGACTCGAGGATGATCAGCACATCGCCCTCACCCACGTGGTCGCCGACATCGACGACGACTTTCCAGACGTTGCCGGTCACTTCCGATTCGACCCGACGTTTCGCCATTACACTACCCTGCGAGCTGCGATTGAAACTGGTTCATGTCGAAGTAGTCGCGCCACGCCTTGATCTTGCCGTTCGCGACTTCGAACGTCCCCATCACCGGCAACGCAATCCACTTGCCGTTGATCATGAAGCGATCGATACGTTCAGTCAGCACCACACCGTTCGAACCTTCGACCAGATGCAGCACTTCCCAATCCACTTTGCTCGACATCCCCATGAAGTTCTGGATCACCTCACGGATTGCTTTATTGCCGGTCACTGGCGCCACCGGAATGTTGTGGTACACGGACTCGTCGGTGAAGTGGCTCATGATCCGCGCCATGTCGCTCGCGTTGAATGCGTCCACAAGACTCGTCACAACGTTGCTTGCGTTCCCCATCGCTCCTCCTTGCTGTAGCTGACCCTCATTCCGCTCAACGTACACGACATACTCGCGCCACGCTTCTTCGAAACCACCCAGGCCGCGCGGTTTCGTCGAACGGGTGGTGCGGCCGTCGCGCACGGCCGCTCCGATGATTCTATGAATCGCTCGCGCGTCGTCCGGCACGAGCACCACTTCGAACATGTCGGTCCGCGAATCGCCGCGATGATCGCTCGGCTTGTCGAGCGGAGCGCAACGCATCGAGTGGATCAGCGCGTCACGCAGGCGAGCCTCGGATGCCAATAGTTCGATGCATTGCTCGAGCATCCAACGCGAGAACGTCTGTGGTGAATCGCACAGCCGCTTGTAGTCGTCCCACTCCATCGGTGGGCGCATTCATCTACCTCGCCGTGCTGCCGCCGTCGGCCATGTAGACCGATCCCGTGATGAATGCGCTGTCGTCGCTCGCAAGGAACAGCATCAGCTTGGCGATGTCGTCCGGCATACCGTAACGCTGCATCGGAATCTGGCTTCTGATCGATTCCTTTGCAGCCGATGCGTCACCCGGCGCGATACCCGCCTCGAGACTGCGCATCATTCGAGTTTCTACCGGAGACGGGTTCACGGTGTTCACCCTGATCTTCATCGGCGCACCTTCGAGTGCAGCCGAACGCATCATGCCGATGACGGCGTGCTTGCTCGTGACATAGGGAGAAAGGCCGGCCGCCCCACCCACGCCCGCCACAGATGACGTGATGATGATGCTGCCGCCGCCGCGCTTCGCGATTGCAGGTATCGCAGACTTCAGCCCGAGCCACACGCCTCTAACGTTCACCGCCATGACTTTGTCGAACGTCTCGACGTCATACTCGGTGATCGGCTTCACAATCCCCTCGATTCCGGCGTTAGCGAGAAACGTATCGACGCCACCATAACGTTCGGTGGCAATACGAATGAACTTGTCGTTGTCGGCAGGATTCGTAACGTCGCCGACGCAGTAGCTAACGCGATTGCTGCCAATCTCTTTAACCGCGTCTTTCAACGCGGCTTCCGACAAATCGACCAGCAGCACGTTGGCGCCTTCGGACGCAAACAACCGACCCGCGGCGCGGCCTATTCCGCCGGCTCCGCCGGTGATGACCGCCACCTTATCGTTCAAGCGAGACATCGCATTTCTCTCCTCATACCGCCGCGGCAAGCGCCTTGTCGAAGTCGTTGATCAGGTCTTCAGTGTCTTCGATGCCGACCGAGATTCGAATCAACGAATCGGCGATGCCCATGCTCGCCCGACGCTCCGCACCCATTTCGTAATAGATCGTGTGCGCGACCGGAATCGCGAGCGTGCGATTGTCGCCCAGATTGCTGGATTTGATGACGACATCGAGACGGTTCAGAAACTCGAACACATCGATGTTCGGGTTCAGCTCGAAGCTGAACAGCGCACCAGGATGTCGAAAGAGACGCTTCGCCAGCGCGTACTGCGGGTGTGTCTCGAGCCCCGGATAAAACACCCTCGCGACGCGCGGATCGCGCTCCAGCTTTTCAGCGAGAACTTGGGCGTTACGGCACTGCTGTTCCAGACGGAGCGCCAAGGTCTCTGCGCCGATCGCGATGTGGTGAGCCGCCTCGGGCGCGAGCGCAGCGCCGAAATCGCGAAGGCCCTTCTTCTTGATCTGCGTGAGACCCCACATCTGCGTATTGCCGTTGCGATACTCTGGCGCAATGTTCGGAAATTTCTGCCAATCGAACTCGCCCATTTCCGTGAGGCTGCCGCCGAGCACGTTGCCGTGACCGGCAATGTACTTGGTCAGCGCGTTGACGACGATGCTTGCGGCAACACCGCGCGGCTGGAACAGGTAAGGCGACGTCATCGTATTGTCGACCACGTAGACGAGACCCTTCTGGTTACACAGTCTGCCGATTGCCTCGAGATCTGCGACCTGAGTGCGCGGATTTGCAATCGTTTCCACGAACACCAGTCGCGTGTTCGGGCGGATCGCGGCATTCACCGCCTCTACCGACGTCGCGTCGACGAACGTCACCTCAACGCCGTGGTTGGCGAAGCTGGCGAACAGACTGTTCGTGTTACCGAACAGGAACGCACTTGAAACGAAGTGATCACCGGCGCGCAACAATGCAAACAACATCGTACCGATCGCGCCCATTCCGGTGCTGAAGCACACGGAAGCGAGGCCGCTTTCCATCTGCGTGATCTTGTGTTCGAGCGCCTCGACCGTCGGGTTGATCTGACGCGCGTACGAGTAGCCCTTCTGACGTCCCTGGAACACCGCAGCGAGGTCGCGTGCATCTTCGTACCCGTAAGCAACGTTCGAATGCACTGGCTTGTGCAGCGATCCGTGCTCGATCGGATTGCGACGATCGGAATGCACGATAGTGGTGGTGAAGCCCGCCATGACGCGACTGAATCCGTGGGAGGCGGGCAATGTTACGTGACGGCGTACCGGCGAACCAGCCTCAGACGGCCGACGCGACCGTCTCGCTGCCGGGGTCGGAGCGCACCAGCTTCGTGAATGGATTGCGAGCCAGCAGCGATTTGAACTCAAGCGCGGGAATCGGTCTGCTGAAGATGAATCCCTGCACTTCGCGACAGCCTTGCAGGGTCAAGTACTTCATCTGAGCCCGCGTTTCGACGCCTTCGGCAATCAGGTCGAGCTTCAGGCCGTGCGCCATCGCCGCGATCGCGTTGATGATGCTCGCGTCCGCCGAATCCGAACGAATATCCCCGACGAAACTGCGATCGATCTTGAGTGTATTCACAGGGAAGTGACGCAGGTACGACAACGAAGAGTAGCCGGTTCCGAAATCGTCGATCGCGATGCGAATGCCGGCTTTGCGCAGTGCGCGCAACTTCGGACCGATGACCTCCATGTCGCGCCGGATCGCGTTTTCGGTGATCTCGATCTTCAACCGGTCTGCAGCGAGTCCAGACGCATCGAGATTCGAGAGGAAACGTTCGAGGAACGCGTCTTGTTCGAGTTGTTGCGACGACATGTTCACCGACAGACGAACATCGCCCAAACCAGACCTGCGCCACTCCGCCACTTCGCTGAACGCGTGCGCCTGAACCCACTCGTCTAGCTGCGTAATCAGACCCGTCTCTTCGGCAACCGAAAGGAATTCGGCCGGTTCGATTAGCCCGTGTCGCGGATGTTGCCACCGCACCAGCGCTTCGACGCCGATGATGCGTCCGTCGGTCAGGTCGACCTGAGGTTGGTAGTAAACGCGCAGCTGGCCCGTCGCGAGTGCGCTGCGCAACTCGCGTTCGAGCGACAGGCGCGTAGAGAACTTGTGGTTCATCTCGTCAGAGAAGAACTGGTAGCCGTTCTTGCCGCGACCCTTTACGTGGTACATCGCGATGTCGGCGCTCTGAATCAGCGATTCGACTGAGTCGCCCGCTTCGGGATACATGGCCACCCCGATGCTCGCTCCGACGAACAACTCGTGTCCGTCGATCACAAACGGCGCCGCCAACTTGTCGAGGATTTTGCTTGCGATCACCACGACGTCGTCGCGCGTGCGCACTTCGGGCAGCAGCAACGTGAACTCGTCGCCGCCGAATCGTGACAAGGTGTCTCCGCCGCGCAAGCATCCCTGAAGTCGATTGGCCACCGCTTTCAGCAGCCGGTCGCCCATCGTATGACCGAGCGTATCGTTCACGATTTTGAATCGATCGAGATCGAGGAACATCACCGCAAGGCGACGCTTGTTACGCTGCGCCTGCGTGATCGCCAGGCTGAGACGATCTTTCAACAACGCACGGTTCGGAAGGTGCGTCAGCAAGTCGTGATACGCCTGAAAATTGATGACTTGCTCGGCTTCTTTGCGCTCGGAAATGTCGCGGGCAGTGCCGTACGTGCCGACGAAGTTCTCTCGGCTCCGCTCATCGGGTGGAAAGTAGCGACCCTGCGCGGTCAAATCCATCCAGACCGTTTGCGTCTGGAACGGACGATCGGCGGTGCGCACTCTGCGACTGCGCACGCGCAGCTCGACGTTGCGTGACGCCCTCTCACCGGTCCGCCGTTCATTGAAGAGATTGCGTGCAGCATCGAGGTCGTCATCGAAGATCAATTCGGAATAGTGTCGCCCCTTCAACTCTTCCTTCTGATATCCGAGCAGCGTCTCGAAACGATCGTTGACGAACTCGAAGCAGCCGTTACGGTCGAGCAGGTAGATGAGATCGGGCGAGCTGTTGACGATCAATCGGTGCATCTCTTCCGATTCCTTCAGCCGCCCTTCCATGAGGCTATGGCTCAGCTCGAGACGCCGGTGGCTCAACGCTCGCTCGAGCGTCGCCATCAGTTCGGCCGCTTCGTAGGGCTTCTTCACGAAGTCGAAGGCGTTTCGAGTCATGGCGCGCATTGCGCCATCAAAGCTCGCATCGCCGCTCACGACGATGAACTTGGCAGAGAGCTTTCGGGACAGGGCGAAGTCGAGCACATCGTGGCCGCTGACCTCGGGCATGACCAGGTCGAGCAATACGACGTCGTATTCGTTCGTATCGAGCATCTCGAGTGCCGCTCGACCACCCAGCGCTTCATTAACGCGATAGCCATGCAGCCTGATGATTTCGGAGAGGGTCTTGAGCATTTCAGGTCTGTCGTCGACCAACAACAGCCGCGCTTGATCGGCGCTCGATCTCGTTCCCGCGCGCTCCGGAACAACATCGACTTTAGAAGACGCGACAGACATTGGGACGTGACTGACCAGGCCGGTTTCCGTCTTTTGACCCATGAACAACGAGAGTCCGAGTGAAACGCAGTTGCGACCGTAATCTTATCCTGAGCCCATTTCCAGCCCCCGACCGGGAGAGTAGATCGTTAGAACAGTCGCGATTTCATTGGCACAGCGGCTCGCCAACGACCCAACACTGTCGGAACCTCACCACACGCTCGACGTCATGAATAGTGTTAACTATATGAATAATATGAATATTCTTTCGATGTCTGCAGGGTGATGCCATTTTGATGTCATTCCCACGTGCGATTCGGCTGGGTAAGCTGGCTCCCTCACAGTTGGGGGAGCAACTTGAAATGCTGAGTGAACTTACAGAACGCTTCGTCGTCCGTTTTCCGCTTTGGCTTCGTCTGCGCATCGAAGAGAGTGCGAAGTTCTACCGCCGCAGTATCAACTCCGAGATCATCCTGCGCCTCGATCATTCGTTGAACGGACTGCCAAACATGGCCACCGAACACGCCATCGAACCGCCGATGTTCGCGTCGATCGAACGCTCGCTCCGCAGCAACCTGAGCGATGAAGAACAAAGCCTTGTACTGGCGTTCCGCCGCATGTCGGCGGCCAAGCGCAAAGCGCTGTTGGATCTGCTGAGCTAGCCGTGACTTCGGACGAGTTTCGTGTCCTCTTGCTCCGCGCGAGAGGTCACCTCGTATTCGCCGCAAACGAGAGCGTTCGTTTTTCGCGCGACCATATGCCGCTGCTTGGGTACACGGGCGTCATCTG
>CAZLDA010000047.1:0-4614 GCA_964557875.1 uncultured Pseudomonadales bacterium
GGGTGAGGTGGAGTTGATGTACGGGATTCACCCGACCTACTGGGGTGAAGGACTCGTCGCGGAGGCCGCGCGCGAAGTGCTCCGCTTCGGATTCGAGTCGTGCGACTTCGATCGGGTCATCGCGGCCACCGATACGCCGAACCAGCAGTCGGTGCGCGTCCTGCAGAAGCTCGGCATGACATTCGAATGTCGCCGCGAGTTCCATGGCCTCGACACCGTGTTCTTCTCGATGACGCGCTCCGAGTTCCTGGATACCGACTGAAACCCCCGACTGAAACCCATTGTTGAGGCGAAGGTTGTAGCGCATGCAGATCGGCGTGTTGCGGGTGTCGTTTCTCTTGCCAGGATGCCGCTCACTGAAGGAAAAGCGCCAGCGTCTCGGCGGCTTGCGCGAGCGATACGGCCGGCAGGTGAATGTGGCGGTGTGCGAAAGCAACTTCCAGGACGTGCATGACCGTGCGGAGTGGACCTTCGTGGCCGTTGCGTTGACCTCCCGGCTGATCGACCAGACGCTTGCCGAGGTACAGCAGCGCATCAGCGAGACGGTCGATGCCATGATCTCCGGCATCGAGCGCGAGGTCATCTAGGAAGTCGTCTGGTCAATGATTTGTGAGTGACGCTTGCGTCGACGCGAAGGCGGCGGCAGCATGCGAGCCATGGCCACTCTCCTGCTCGTCGCAATCATCGCCTATGCCGCATTTATGTGGGTCAAACGCACGCGCGCCGCGCGCGAGCGCTGGATCTCCAAGCTCGCGTTGCTGGGCGTGTGGCAGTCGGACGCGCCGAATGGCCCATGGGTGCTCGAGTTTGCCGGCGACCCCACGTCGGGCCGTTACATCGAGCGCTCGGGTCGCGCGACTGAACGTGGTAGTTGGCGTTTGTTGGGTAATTCGATCGAGCTGGAGTCGGAGAACGGCACCCGCACATACGATCTGCGGTTGTTCGATAATGGTTCCATCGGCATCGACGGGCCTGGACGCGAACGACGCATCTACGTGCGTCAGCGCAGCAACGTGGTACCGCTTCGCAGGCGTCAGTGATCTTCCGGGGTTGACGGCGCGTCGGTCTTGCGTCGGCCCGGACGTTCGGTATCGCGGCGCGGTGCCATGTCGTCGGCAACGCGTTCCGCATTGCGCCGGTCTTCCCCACCTCTGCGACGGTCACCGCTTTTACGGCGCTCTTTACCGACTGGATCGCCCATGGGAAATACCCGCTGAAAGAGCCGCGGATTTTAGCCTGAAAATGCGCGTGTGCTCATCACGAAGCGTGCGTTTGCGTGGGTACAATGCGCGCGTTCCCAACGAGCGCCATCGCTGATGACACAAGCCCTCGATGAATTGATCGGATTGGCCGGCCGCGTGCTGACGCGTCTCGATGCCGTACTCCCGCAGATTGACACTCCGGATTGGAAAAGGACGAAGGCGGCGGTGTGGCACCTCACCGCATTGGGAGGTGAACTTCGGGCTCATACCGATCTCGATCCGATTGACCTCGATGACCTGATGTACATCGACCGCCAGAAACAACGCATCGAAGCGAATACGGCGCAATTCGTTAAGGGATTTCCGGCGAACAACGTACTGCTGTGGGGTGCACGCGGCACGGGCAAATCGTCGCTGATCCACGGTCTTTTGAATCGTTACGAGTCTCACGGGCTTCGCTTGATCGAGATGGACAAGCGTTCCCTGGGTTCGCTGCCGCGGATCGTCGCGCTGGTGCGCGACGCACCTTACCGTTTCATCCTGGTGTGCGACGATCTTTCCTTCGCAGCAGACGACGCTTCGTACAAGGAACTGAAGAGCGTTCTCGAAGGTTCGGTGTTCCGATCCTCGGACAACGTTCTGATCTACGCGACGTCGAACCGCCGCCACCTGATCCCAGAACACATGGCAGACAACCTCGCCGCGAGTCATGAGGGCGGCGAACTGCACGAGAGCGAGGCGGTCGAGGAGAAGGTGTCGTTGTCGGATCGCTTCGGCTTGTGGCTGTCGTTCCAACCGTTCAAGCAGGACGCGTATCTCGACGTCGTCGAACACTGGTTGAAGCGTATCGGCGCTCGTTACGGCGTGGCCGCGACGCTAACGGATTCGGCCCGCCGCGAAGCGTTGCAGTGGGCGCTTGCGCGGGCTGCGCGTAATGGTCGTAGCGCGCAGTATTTCGCGCGGGACTGGGTCGGCCGCTTGTTGATCGAACGGTCTTCCACGACACCGTAACTCGGCTTGACGTTGCCGGGGGCGGTTCTTAGAATGCGCCGCTTCGTCTTCGTCCCCTTCGTCTAGAGGCCTAGGACACCGGGTTTTCATCCCGGCGACAGGGGTTCGACTCCCCTAGGGGACGCCACTTTCGCCCAGATTCTTGCGATTTCGAGTACCTCCCGAGTAACATGCGCCTCCTGTGAGGTTCTCTCGGAAGTACGCGGAAACGCGCAATCAGGAGACGGCATCGAGATGGCAACGATGTCCTGACTCACGTCTCAAGCGGGAATAGCTCAGTTGGTAGAGCATAACCTTGCCAAGGTTAGGGTCGCGAGTTCGAGTCTCGTTTCCCGCTCCAAATTAAACCATTGATGAAATGCTGTTTTTGAAGGGGTCCCAACGTGGACCCCATTTCTTATGCCAGCACGTCTTTTGCCAGCACGGCGTCAACAACGCAATCACGGTCACTCCAGCCAGGAAGGAGTGCTACGAATTCGGTGGGGACCAGCGGCGTAGTATTGTCGACGACCGATAGCATCCATCGTATGGACTCATCTGACGGGTTGGCTGAGGCGCAACTCTCTCAGGCGTCGCTCCACTGGCTTCACCACAGCGGATGGTGGATGCGTTCCGAATCACTGCGTATGATCGAGTTCGACAATTGCGAGCTCACGCACCGTGACATCAAGCCCTCGGAACACGCCGAATGCTGCGGGTAGAACGTGTGACTGGCCAGATTTGCAGGTTTCGAAGAATCTCCAACCCGCCGTATGAACTTACCCAAACTGCGCTGTGCAGTGATAGGAACCGGCACATTCGCTGAGGAATGCCACATCCCCGGATTGCAGTCGCACGCCGGCGCCGAGGTTGTTGCGATTTGTGGTGGCGAAGACCGTGCTCGTCGGCTCGCCGACAAATTCGGCGTTCCCAGTATTCATACCGACTTCAACGAATTGTGCGAGCGACCCGACATAGATGCGGTCACGGTCGTCACTCGTAACTCGGATCATCGGGCGCACGCGCTGGCTGCAATACGGAGCGGCAAGCACGTACTGTGTGAAAAGCCGCTCGGTGTCAACGCAGATGAAGCGCGAGAAATGGCGTCCGCCGCCGTGGCAAGCGGGCGAGTGCATCAGGTTGCGTTCGTGTTTCGCTATTCGTTTGGTGTGCGGGAGTTGAGGCGGCGCGTGCTGCGGGGCGATATCGGAAAACCGTATCTATGCCGCGTTCAGTACGACAACTGGGACGGACTGAAACCCGAATGGAAGGCGAGCTGGCGGGACCAGCGAGGATCAGCGGGAGCGGGCGTTCTGTTTCACCTGGGTTCGCATCTTTTTGATCTAGTTCGCCACGTCCTGGGACCGGTCGACTCAGCGATCGGGTTCACCGACGTAGTTTCGCGTATTCGACCCGACGAACGCACGGGAGAACCGGTTGCGGTGGAGACAGACGACCTTGTGAATGCCTGGTTGCAACACACGAGTGGTGCCCGCGGGCAGATTGCCGTGAGTCGCGTGACCCCATCCTTCACGTCGAACGGTTGGCTGGAAGTGGTGGGCCCGGAAGGGGCTCTCAAGGCGGCCCTGAGCCGTGGCTCTGTGGATGCACTGAAATTGTCGACGCCACTCGAGCCGGAGTGGAAGGACCAGCCCCTGCCGCCGGAAGCCGCGGACCGTCAGCCTCATGGTCTGGGTCTGATGATGCGCAGCTTCGTCGACGCGTGTCTGCGAGGGCGCTCCGACGCGGAAGTGGACGCTACCTTCGAGGATGGTGCGGCGGCTCAGTATGCGATGGCTGCTGCACTCGCTTCCGAAGTTCAAGGGCGCTGGGTTCGGCTGACGGAAGTCTAGCTTGCTGGAGGGGGCGGGTCGGTACCCAATGCGTGAGTGTCCCGCCCTTCGAGGAGCGCATGGCTTCCCCGACGGAATCATCGAGGTGCAGCGCGACCGTGACCCGGACTGCGCGCTACGCGCATAATTTACTTTGTCCCAGCCGCCGGAAGCGTCCGATGACATACGTCAAAAACCGTCGCGTCATCGATGCCGACAGCCATCTCATGGAATGGCCCGGCTTCCTTACCGACTACGCGCCAGCAGCCATACGAGCCGACCTGCCGAGGATCGCAGGGGGTTCGAGCGGGTTCGATACCAAAGCCTACGAACGATCAAAGGAGGCACATGCCGCGCTCCTCTCGCTCGGCGACGATCTCGTACGCAAAGGTCCGAAGTGGCACGAAGCGCTCGGTGCAATCGATCCCAACGAGCGCACAGAGGCGCTGGACATGCTCGGCTTCGAGCGTCAAGTAGTGTTTTCTTCCTTGTGCGCACCGTTGTTCGGAATCGCCGACCCGCCGGTGCGTTACGCGGCCTACCGCGCGCACAACCGGGCTATGGCGGGTTTCTGTGCGAACGACAAACGC
>CAZLDA010000047.1:4624-12393 GCA_964557875.1 uncultured Pseudomonadales bacterium
CTCGGCCGCCAACGACGAGGCCGAGTTCGACCACGACGAGGTGCACTTTCGCGAGAGCACGCGTGCCTTCGAGGAGTGCTTCGACTCGTGCGACAGCCTCATCGAGGCGCTGTGCGATCTCGACGCCCCGCAACGTTCGCTCGGGTAACTGGATTTCGCGCTCGAACTCGGCTGGGGACCCGTCTGGATGCCGGCGCGCGCGCCGGACGGCGCGTCACCGGGTCACAATCGTTTCGACCCCTTCTGGGCGCGACTCGCTGAGCGGAAGGTTCCATTCGTTCTGCACGTGGGCAGCGGGCCGCTGCAGATCGACGATGCGTGGCGCAACAATGGGCGCGCGCCGCCGATTCGCACGCCGGTGGCGGAGGTCATCAACTCGAAAGACCTGATGGTGGTCTATCAGCCGGCCGAACGATTTCTGTCCGTGCTGATGCTCGACGGTGTGCTCGAACGTCATCCGACGCTGCGCGGCGGCGCCATCGAGATGGGCGCCGGTTGGGTTCCCGACATGCTGCGTCGTCTCGATCACGCGGCGGACATCTGGAGCAAATCGGAGCCCGAATTGCGTGAGATGAAACGCAAGCCGTCGCAACAGGCGTCCGATCAGCTGCGATTTACGCCGTACCCGTTCGAAGACGTCGGCCTGCTGTGCCGCGTCTCCGATCCGAGTCTCTATCTCTTTTCATCGGACTACCCGCACGCCGAAGGTGGCCGCGATCCGCTTGGCCGCTTCGCGAAGTCGTTGGCGCAGGTGAGCGAATCGACCGCAGCCGGGTTCTTCGCCGACAATGCGCGCGGCTGGCTCGGCATCACCGCGTAGCAGCGCCATCAGAACCCTAGGGAAATCAGAGATATGCTAAAGACAGTTCAACTCGGCAGAAACAGCGGGCTGCGCGTCTCGCGCCTTTGCCTCGGCACGATGAATTTCGGCGAACCGGGAAGGGGGCATCAGGGCGACTGGACGCTTGGCATCGACGACGCGCGGCCGATTTTCAAAGCGGCGATCGAACGCGGTCTGTTCTACTTCGATTGCGCTGACGTGTATGGCATCGGCGCCAGCGAGCAGGTCGTCGGCGCGTTGCTGCGCGAGTTGATGCGTCGCGACGAATACGTGCTTGCGACCAAGATTTCGATGCCGATGGGGCGGGGCGCCAACCAGGCCGGATTGTCGCGCAAGCACGTGATCGAAGGTGTGGACGCGTGCCTGCGACGGCTCGGGCTCGACTACATCGATCATCTCGTGATCCATCGCCACCCGCACGGCGTACCGGGCCACATCGAGGTGCCCATCGAAGAGTCGATGGAAGCACTGCACGACGTCGTGAAAGCCGGGAAGGTGCTGTATCTCGGCGGCTCGTCGATGTTCGCGTGGCAGTTCGCGGAATTGCAGATGACCGCGCGCCTGCACAACTGGACCGAGTTCGTATCGATGCAGAACCACTACAACCTCGTGTATCGCGAAGAAGAGCGCGAGATGAATCCGTACTGCGTGAAGTCGGGCGTTGCCTTGATGCCGTGGTCGCCGCTCGCACGTGGCATCCTCACCGGTGCCTATCAAGGTGGCTTCGCGGGGGGATCTACGGCGCGTTCGAAAGGCGCAGACCGCGTACGCACGCAAAGTCTGTATCGCGGCGACGCGGTGTTCGACATCGCGGACCGTGTAGTGGAGATTGCCCAGAAGTACGAAAAACGCCCGGCGCAGATCGCGCTGGCGTGGCTATTGAGCAAGCCGGGCATCACTTCGCCCGTAGTCGGCGTGTCGAAGATCGAGCAACTCGATCAACTGGTGGCCGCCACCGAAATCGAACTCGATCCGCAGGACGTCGCTTATCTCGAAGAGCTGTATCGCCCGGTGGACAACCTGTTGTCTCTCGGCGCGTCCTAGGCCGGTCGTCAGGCGCGTGAGGGCAATACCACGCGCTCGCCGAACTCGCTGAGGCGGTCCAACCCGCCGGGGCCGGCGAAGAAGAAGGCGGGAATCATCGCGCGACCCACGCCCAGCGCTGCCAGTTGCTGCGTCCCGGCCACGGGATCGGCCATCTGTGCGCCGAACATGGCGTTGATCTCGATACTCGCGGGATCGCGGTCCGCACGCTCAGCTTCCGCGCGTAGTCGCTTGATGAGTCCGCCGAGTCGCTCCGCATCGCCTTCGCCCGGGAAGTAACCGTCGGCCAGACGCACTGCACGATCGATCGCGGCGTCGGTGTCGCCGCCGACGAGCACGGGGATTGAACGTTGCACCGGACGCGGGCTGCAGGTAACCGGCGGAAAGTCGACGAACTCGCCGTGGAACTCTGCGTGCGGGCCGGCCCACAGCGCACGCATCGCCGCGATGTACTCGTCATTGCGCGCACCGCGACGATCCCATGGAACACCAAGCGCCTTGAACTCTTCCTTCATCCAGCCGATGCCGAGACCGAGTTCGACACGCCCACCCGACAGGCGATCGAGCGTCGCGAGTTCCTTCGCGAGCACCACAGGATTGCGTTGCGGCACGATCAGAATGCACGTGCCGAGGCGCAGCGTGGGTGCGGCGGCCGCGACGAACGCGAGCCATATCAACGGATCGGGAATCGGCGTGTCCGGTTCAGCCGGAATCTTGCCGTCGGCGGTGTACGGATAGCGGGAGCCGATCGTGTCCGGAAGGATCACGTGTTCGCCGCCCCACACAGACTCGAAGCCGACAGCTTCAGCGCGCCGACAGATCTCCAGCGCGGCGTCGCCTTCGATGCCGATGCTGCTCGCAAATGCCAAACCGAATTTCATGCCTGCACCTCGTTCGTGTCGTTAGCTTGGGAACGGCGCCATCACCGCGGAAATACCGCCGTCCGGAACGAATTCCTGTCCGCTGATGAATTTCGATTCATCGGACGCCAGGAACAGCACCAGATTCGCGATGTCGAGCGGTTCACCGAGACGTTGTTGCACGGGCGGCGGCGAATTGGGTGCCTGCCGTCCCACCAGACCGGCCGCGACCAACTTCGGCCCGATGCCGCGCACCATCGGCGTATCGATGCTGCCGGGGTGAATCGAGTTGCATCGAACGTTGTTCTTTTCGACGAGACAATGCACGGCCACCGCGCGCGTCAACGCCTCCACCGCGCCTTTGGCGGCGCAGTACGCGGTGACGTTGTGAACGCCTCGCTTTGACGCGATCGAAGCCATGTTGATGATCGAACCACTGCCGCTCTTTGCCATCGCGGGCACCGCGTATTTGCAGCCCAGGAACGTTCCGCCGGCGCTCACGTCCATCTGGCGGCGATATTCGTCGTACGTCTGCGTTTCGATGTTGCCCGGCTCCACGATGCCGGCGTTGTTCACCAGCACGTGCAGCGCGCCGTATTTTTTCATGACGTCTGCGATCAATTCGACCCACTGGCCTTCGTTCACCACATCGTGAAACCGATACTCGCCACCGATTGCCGCTGCAACGCGCGCACCGCGTTCGCGATTCACGTCCGTTACGATCACGCGCGCGCCCTCGCGCGCCATCAATGTGGCGTCGGCTTCGCCCAGTCCCATGGCGCCGCCGGTCACAATCGCCACCTTGCCGTCCATACGTCCCATTACTCTTCCCCTTAGTCGTCCTGGTTTTGTTGCCGGTTAACGCTGCGCGCGAACGCGTTGCGGGTAACCGGGTGGGCGTTGCCCGTTTTCATCGACGATGCCGAACTCTTCGGCAAGATCTTCCACCCACTGAATGGTGCCGCTGCGCTGCATCAGATCGGGTGCGGTCAACAACGCGACCGCGGCACGGCCGACGAACAACGGCGTCTGCGACTTCGAAAGATCCATTGCGCGCACCTTCGCCGCGTCCTGAATGAACTCGGTCGATACCGAACCTGGATACAGCACTACCGCAGCCACGCCTTTCGGCTTCAGCTCGATCGCCATGTCTGCGGTCAAACGATCGAGGCCTGCTTTGCCGGCGCCGTACGAACTCGAGAAGTGATAGCTCTGGCCGCCCGGCGACGAGACGTTGAGGATTGCTGCGCCTGGCCCGGCTGCGAAGAGCAACTTCGCGGCGTGCCAGCTCGCAACGTAGTGCGCGCGCAGGCCGATGCCCACCTGGTCGTCCCAGACCTGAATCGGGTGATCCCAGAAGCCGCCGCCCCACGCCGGCGGGTCGGGAATCTTGTAGACGTTGTTCACCAGGTAATCGATGTGCCCGGCTTCGCTCCCGATGCGCGCGAACGCGCGACCGATGTCGGCGTCGTCGCCGTGATCGCAACGAATCGCGCGTCCCACGCCGCCGGCTTCCGTCACGAGTCGGGCGGTGGTGTCGATGGTTCGCTCGCCGTTGCCCGTACTTCTGCCCGTTACGTACACGGTGCAACCCTGCGCGCCGAGCGCGAGAGCGATGCCTTTGCCGACGCCGCGGCTTGCACCGGTTACTACTGCAATCTTCCCAGTCAACACCGACATGTCGTCGCTCCCTCGTTTTTATCGGGCCGGAGTATAACTACTTCGAAGAGTGCGTCTGCAGATCGCCGAACTACGAGTTCTGAAACACGTACTCGACATCCGAGAACGAATCGGTTGCGAACACGTAGAGCAACCGCAGCACGTCCTCACCCGTGTTGCGCGCGCCGTGCCAGACGTTGCCGGGAATGAACACGCTGGAGCCCGCGCGCAGCGGCTGTTCGATTCCGTCGATGCTCACCACACCTTCGCCCGAAAGAACGTAGTAGATCTCGGCCTGCGCATGGCGATGCGGAATGAATGGACGCGGCTGTCCGCGGCCCACTTCGGTAACGCCCAGCGTCAATTGCGAAGTCGGCGTGCGATCGCCGCTCAGCAGCGTGCGCCACACGATCGTGCCGCGAATCGCATCGTCCCATCCTTCAACCTCGCAATCCGCTTCGTGCACGACCGTGCCTCGCAACGCGCTCATCGGAATGTCTCCTGAAGTATGTCGTCAGATACCGCTCTTGCCGGCTTCGCGAATCATCGGCCGATACTTGTCGAACGCTGGTGCCGCGGCGGTGGACCCCGTGGTTGCGCCCGCATCGGTCGTCAAGGTGTGACCGTTGGTGTAGCCGGACTCGTCACTCGCGAGCCACAACGCGGCATTCGCCACGTCTTCGGCCACACCGGGGCGATCGAGCAGGGGAGAACTCTTCGCCAGCATCCGTTTGGTCGCTTCGATCGCAGTGGGGTCGCCCGTTAAACCGGCGACCATCGCCGTTGCCATACCGGCTGGTGCAATCGCATTGACGCGAATGCCATAACGGCACAACTCGGCCGCGACGTTCTTGGTGAGCCCGATGACCGCGTGTTTTGCCGCGCAATACGCATGCGGTCCGAGACCGCCCATGATGCCGGCGGTGCTGGCCATGCTGATGATCGAACCCTGCTTGCGCGGCTGCATCACTCGCGCCGCGTGTTTCATGCCATAGAACACGCCGTTGAGAAGAACGTCGAGCGTTGCGGCCCATTCGTTCGCCGGGGTCGTCGCAATCGGACCCACCGCGCCGACGATGCCTGCGTTGTTGAACATGATGTCCAGCGCACCGAACTCACTCACCGCGCGATCGACGAGCGCGGCGATGTCGGACTCTTTCGTTACGTTGCATTCGAGGCACACGGCCGCGGCGCCGAGTTCTCTCGCGAGAGAAGCAGCGGGTTCCAGCTGTATGTCGCCCAACACCACGCGACATCCTTCCGCAACGAAACGGCGCGCCGCAGCCGCACCGAACCCACTCGCAGCGCCGGTGATGGCCGCTACTTTTCCTTCCAGTCGTCCCGCCATGATTCTCTCCCCAAGTGATCAATGCCCCGCAGCTTGGCCCAACGACTCTACCGTGGCGCGATTTGCAGATAGTCGTCCAACGTCATGTGGAAGCGCCGGATGCGTGCTTCCTGATAGTTTCCGAGCGTCTGGCCCGCTTTGCGTGACGCCTTGATGCCCGCGCGCTGGCGTTTGAAATTCTCGGTGTCCTGGTCGAGTACGTAGGCAAGACCCGTAGCCACGAACGCCGGCACGCTCATGTACGAGTCGTCGATGCCGAGTTTGATCACCGGCGAAGGCTTCGGACGTGGTCCGTGTTCCGGCACCGGTTGCAGCAAAAGGATTTCGTGGAGGGTGTGGTCCACGTCGAGCGGCCTGAAGCGATACACCAGCGGAATGCCGATGCCAGGGAAGAAACAGGCGTTCGGAAAGAGGTGATATTCGATCGAATCGAGCAGCTGACTGGTGCTGACGTTGCTCAGGTCCACGTCCATACGCCGGCCGAGCCGTTCGCGGGTCAGCTCCGCGTGGCGCTCGCGCGCACCGACACCGTCCGGCAGATCCTTCGGGTCGTGTCCCAGCGCAGCGAAGAGTTCCGCTTCGCTCAGTTGCTTGCGCAGGTGCGGGCTCGGGTAACCGACCGTGTGCACGAATCGGGTGACGTTGGTTCCGAAGATGTCGTATTGCGCGTTCGCATCCCCCGCGGTGCGCAAGCCCTCAGGATGGGTCGCCAGCACGTGGTAAGCCTCGAGGAAACCCTCGACCACCATCTTCCAGTTGCCCGGCAGTATCTTCTGCATGTGCAGGCTCACGTAGCGGTCTTCGAGCGGCCACTCCGCGAAGTGTTCGGGAAGCACCTGCAGATATTCCGTAAGCGGCGGTGCGGAAGGGTCGAGGTTGACGAATACGAACCCGCCCCACGTGCCGCTCTGTACTTCCGTCAGGCGAAACGTTTCGTCCTTCACGTGCGGAAAGTCCCAACGACAGGGGATCTCCCGCAGCGAGCCATCCAGGTGCCACGACATGCCGTGGAACGGACATCGCAGGAACTGCTTGCCGCTGCCGCTCGTTCCCGCTTCGCAGAACTGCATGCCGCGATGCGGGCAGGAATTCACGAATGCCTTGATGGTGGCGGGTGCGGTTCTGAACACGAGCACCGAATACGGACCGACGTCGTACACCACGTAGTCGCCGACGTTCGGAATATGCTCTTCGCGACACCCCCATTGCCACACGCGCGACCACATGTGTTCGATCTCGGCGTCGTAGAACGACTGCGACGTGTAGCGCGCGAACGGAATGTCCGCGTCGCCGAGGAACGAATAAGCCTCCGCAGTCAGTGCAGCAGGCGCGGCGACCGCGTCCCGCAGGATGATGTCCTTGGTGCTCGGCCCGGGGCAGCGGGCCGAGCCCGGCGGCAGTGCGAGGTCGCCGGGTCGGGTCAGGTCGTACGGCATGTCGAATCCCTTTGCGATGTCAGGGGCGCTGTCCGGCGCGAGACGTCGCAACCGGTCGCCCACAACGATGCCGAGGCCGCGTCCGGTATGCAAACGACAGCGCCGGACTCGACCTTTATGATTGACGGAAGAAACTCGACGGGAGACGGGAGATGGATGATCTGCAGCGGCTGCTCGACGAGGCCGCCATCGGGCGCGTGCTGGCCCAGTACTGTCGTGGTGTGGACCGTGGCGACGAAGCGTTGATTCGCGACGCGTATTGGGAGGACGCAACCGACGAACACGGCACGTACAAGGGCAGCGGCCACGCGTTCGCAGGCTTCGTCGTAAAGGCGCTGAATGCCCACGCGCTCGCCACGCAGCACACCATGCAGCAGACAACCGTGGACTTGCGCGATACGACGGCGTTCGTCGAAAGCTATGTCCTGGCACGGCACAAGGTGAAGCGCGAAGGACAGCTGATACTGGAAACGTTCGGCGGCCGATACGTCGACCGGTTCGAGAAGCGCGGCGGGCAATGGCGCATTGCGCACCGGCAGGTGATCCACGACTGGAGCAAGATCGAACCGGTGGCAAAGGAG
>CAZLDA010000048.1:0-12053 GCA_964557875.1 uncultured Pseudomonadales bacterium
ATATTCGGGCGCTCGTAGTCGGGGCCGACTGCACAACCGGCGAGCAGCAGCAATAGAGCACGCGTCATGGTACGCACGTCAGCCACCCTCTACCGGCTCGTTGGAAGTAACGGATGGTGGAGTTTCGCCACCAACCTTCGCTTTGCCGAATCGCTCGCTAAACGTCTCGAGCGCCCAGAAGAACATCGGGATGAAGTAAATCGCGATGACCGTCGCCATCAGTGTGCCACCGATGACGCCGGTACCGATCGAGTGGCGACTGTTCGCCGATGCGCCGGTTGCGATCGCGAGCGGCACCGTACCGAGCACGAACGCGAACGACGTCATTGCGATCGGCCGCAACCGCAGCCGCGCCGCTTCGACGGCGGCGTCGAAGAACGGCTTGCCTTCCTTCTCGTGCAGCTCGACTGCGAACTCGATGATCAGAATCGCGTTCTTCGCGGCGAGCCCGACCAGTGTCAGCAATCCGATCTGGAAATAGATGTCGTTCGGTATGCCGCGCAACGCAATTGCAAGCAGGGCGCCCAACACGGCGAACGGCACGGCCATCATCACGCCGACCGGTAGCGACCAGCTCTCGTATTGCGCGGCGAGGATCAGGAACACGAACACGAGACCGAATACGAAAGCGAGTGCCGATGTCGAACCTGAACTCGTTTCCTCGCGCGCTTCGCCGGCCCACTCGAAGCCGTAGTTCGCAGGTAAGGTTTCCTCGACGACTTCCCGCATCGCGGCGAGCGCTTGACCCGAACTGACCCCAGGCGCGGGCGATCCGTTGATGGCGATGGCGGGGTAGTTGTTGAAGCGCGTGACGAGGTCTGGGCCTACGACGTACTTCGTAGTGACGATCGCGGAGAGTGGAATCATGTCGCCAAGATTGTTCTTGACGTAGAAACGGCCGACGTCCTCCGGCGTCAATCGCGACGACGGTTCGGCCTGCAGAACGACTTGATAGAGGCGCGAGTCCTTCGGGAACTGGCTCACGTACAGCGAGCCGAACATCGTCTGCAGCGTGTTGTAGGCGTCCTGCACGGGAACACCGAGTACTTCGGCCTTGTCGCGATCGACGTCGGCGAGCAACTGCTGGCCATTGGCGCGAATCGTCGTATTGACGCCTGCCAACTCTTTGCGTGTGTGTGCCTTGGCTATCACCTGATCTACGACGTCGGCGAGCTGACCGTACGTGCCGGCACCTTTCTGCTCGATCCACATCTGGAAGCCGGCCGTTACGCCGAGGCCGGGAATCGCCGGCGGGTTCACCGGCATCACGAGCCCGCCGAGGATCGACGTGAATTCTTTGCGCGTCTGCGCGATCAGCGCGTCCGCCGACAAGGCTGCCGAGGTGCGCTCGGCATAGTCCTTCAAGGCCACGAACAGCAGGCCGAAATTGGTCTTCATCTGCGAGTCGATGAGGCTGTAGCCGTCCACCTGCGAGATATTCGCAACGGCTGGCTGTTTGCCCACGATGGCTGCGGCTTGGGTGCCGACTTCGCCGGTGCGATCGAGACTCGCGGAATCGGGCAGGAAGTAGGGAACGAAGATGTAGCCCTGATCTTCCTGCGGCACGAACGCGGTCGGCAGCACGCGGAAAAGCCCGACGCACGCGAGAACGACGAGCGCGAACACGCCGAGACTGGGCAGCCAGTGATGAATGGCGTACTTCACGCCGCCGACATAGCTGTTCGTGACGCGTTCGAACGTGTCGTCGAACCACTTGAAGAAGCCTTTCTTTTCGCCGTGCTTCGCGCGGATCAGGAGTGCGGCGAGCGCGGGCGACAGCGTCAGCGCAACGATGCCTGAAAATACGACCGACACCGCGATCGTCACGGCGAATTGCTTGTACAGCGCGCCGGTGATGCCGCCGAGGAACGCAACCGGAATGAACACCGCGTTCAGCACCAGCACCACGGCGATGACCGGCGCGCTCACTTCGTCCATCGCGCGTTTGGCGGCTGCGTTCGGCGACAGGTTGAACTGCACCATGTTCCGCTCGGTGTTCTCGACGACGACGATCGCGTCGTCGACGACGAGACCGATCGCGAGAATCATCCCGAACAGCGTCAGCATGTTGATCGAGAAGCCGAACGCGAGCATGCCGATCATCGCGCCCAGGATCGACACCGGCACCGCCAGCGTCGGAATGATGGTGAGCCGCAGGCTGTGCAGGAACACGAATACCACCAACACGACGAGCACGACGGCTTCGAAGAACGTCTTGATGACCTCGTCGATCGACGCCTGCACGAACAGCGTCGTGTCGAGCGCGACTTCGTACTGGAGTCCGGCCGGGAAACTCTTCGACATTTCAGCGAGCGTCGCGCGCACTTCTTTCGAAACCTGAATCGCGTTCGCGCCGGGTTGCTGATACACGGCGATCAGCGTTGCCGGCTTGCCCTCGTAGCTCGTCCGCAGCGAGTAGCTCTGCAAACCGAGGTCCGCGTAGCCGACGTCCTTGACGCGCACGATCGCGGCGTCGGAGTTCTGCGCGCGCAGGATCATGTTCTCGAACTGCGCGGGCTCGGTGATGGTGCCGGTGGTCACCGGAAACGTCTGCTGCACCGGATGCGGCGTCGGTGCGGCACCGATCCGACCCACGGCGAACTGCTGGTTCTGCTCCTTGACCGCATTGGCGACCTCGGAGGTCGAGATACCCAGCTGTGCCATCCGGTCGGGCTTCAGCCAGATCCGCATGGCGTAGTCGGGTACGCCGAAGATCGACGCCTGATTCGCTCCCGGAATGCGATTGATCGTCGAGAGCACCTGGACGTTCGTGTAGTTCGAGATGAAATCCGGATCGTACCGTCCGTCTGGCGAGTAGAACGCCAGCACCATCAGGAAGGTGCTGGTCTTCTGTTCGACCGACACGCCCTGCGACTGCACGGATTGGGGCAGCTGCGGCAGCGCCTGGTTGACGCGGTTCTGCACGTCGACCTGCGCGAGCGACGGGTCGGTGTCGATGTCGAAGTAGATGGTCAGCGTGTAGTTGCCGGTCGACGAGCTCGTCGAGGACATGTACAGCATGTTGTTCGCGCCGTTGACCTGCTGCTCGATCGGCGCGCCGACATTCTGCGCGACGAGCGTGCCGTTCGCGCCGGGGTATGTCGCCGTCACCTGGATCTGGATCGGTGTGATCTGCGGATACTGCGCGATCGGCAGCTCGAACATCGCGACGCCGCCGCCGATGCAGATGACGAGCGCGATGACGATCGAGAAGATCGGCCGATCGATGAAGAAATGCGACAGCATGCGCGCGGACTACGACGCGGCGGGGGCAGGGGCGGGCGCGGGCTTCGCGGGCACCACTTTCACCGGCATGCCGGGCGACAGCCGCGCGACGCCGTCGACGACGACGACGTCGCCCGTGTCGAGACCGTGCGTGATGAACCAGTCGTCCGATTGCCACGGGCCAACCTGCACCGGGCGGATTTCCGCTTTGTTGTCGGGGCCGACGACCACGACGAAGTGGCCGTTTGCGCCCTGCAGGACGGATGCCTGCGGGACGAGGATCGCGTTCGGGCGCACCGCGCCGAGCACCCGCACCCTGACGAATTGACCCGGCCGCAACATGCCCTTCGGGTTCGGCAGCGTCGCGCGCAGCAGGAAGGTGCCCGTCTGCTGGTTGAAGTCGGCGTTCGCGAACGTGATGCGCCCGCGCTGATCGAACGTGGCGCCGTTGGCGAGGATCAGTTGCACCTCGAAGTCGTCGTTCGGCGGCATGCGCACCTGGCCGTTGGCCTGCTCGGTGCGGTACCGCAGCATGTCGTTCTCGGAGATGCTGAAGTTCACGTAGATGGGATCGAGCGGGGAAACGTACGTGAGCAGGCTGTTCTTCGCGTCGACGTACGAGCCGATGTTGACCTGGGAGTAGCTGGATGCGCCGGAAACCGGCGTCTTGATCGTCGTGTAGCCGAGATTCAGCTCCGCCTGCTCGACGTTTGCCTTCGCAATCTGCACTGCTGCTGCTGCGGCCTTTTCCTGGCCGACCGCGTCGTCGAGATCCTTTTGCGCGAGTGCGTTCAACGCGACGAGCGGTTGAATGCGGGCGAGGTTGTCCTTCGCGACTTGCCAGCGCGCTTCCTGTGCCGCGAGCGCACCGCGCGCGGCGTCGAGTGTGGCCTGAAACGGCTTAGGATCCTGCCGGAACATCACGTCGCCGGCTTTGACGAGCGAACCCTCTTTGTAGACGCGCTCGTCGAGGAAACCGCTCACGCGCGCAACGATCTGCACCTGGGCCGAACTCTGTGTTTGTCCCACGAACTCGTAGCTAACGGGCGCGTCTTGTCGCGTCACCTTGATGGTGGAGACTTCGACCGGGCCGGGCGCATCCGAACCTGCCGGTTTTTTTCCGCAACCCATCAGCAGAGCTGCCGCAAGGCAGCCCAGGTACAACCAGCGCATTGAAAGTCCGTCCCCGGAATAGTCGCGTAGTGTGCCGCAAGCGGTGCAAGCTCGAAAGCCTGGAGCCGATACGTGGTTTCCGAACCGCATCGCCTCACGTGACCCACTCACGCCGCGCGCGTAGCATGCGCCGTGTTTCAAATGTGGGGCATCGGGATGGCGTCGTCGAACATTTTGCCGGGACGCGGCGCCGAGATCGTATTTCGGCTCGGTACCGTACTGCTGCTGATCGGCGGTTGCTTCGTCATCGTGCGGCCGTTTCTCGGCATCATCGGTTGGGCCATCGTGATGGCCGTGGCGATGTATCCGACGTTTCTCAGACTGCGCGCGTTGATCGGCGGTAGAACCAAGTCGGCTGCAACGCTCATCTGCATCGTGTTTCTGTTGGTGTTCATCGTGCCTGCGCTCGTGCTTTCCGAAACGCTCGTCAGCGGTATTCGCTGGCTCGCGCACGAACTGCAGATGGGCACCCTGAGAATTCCGATGCCGGGTCCGACGATTGCCGAATGGCCGATCATCGGCGAAAAGCTGGCGGAAGTGTGGACGCTGGCCGCAACGAACCTCGACGCAACCGCGCTGCAGTTTCGCGACGAACTCGCGGCGATGGGCCGGTGGTTGCTCCTGCAGGCAGCGTCCACCGGGCTCGGTCTGCTGCAGTTCATCGTGGCGGTGATACTGAGTGCCGTACTGCTCGCAACGGGTGAGGCGAGCAGTGCGCTCGGCCGCCGCATCGCGCAGCGGATCATTGGCGAAAGCGGCGAACGCTTGACACAACTGGCCGTTGCCACCACCCGCAGCGTGGCGCGGGGTGTACTCGGCGTCGCATTGATTCAATCGACGCTGGCGGGTCTCGGGATGCTCGCAGTAGGCATTCCGGCGGCGGGCCTGTTGGCGTTTATTGCCCTGATGCTGTGTATCGTCCAGGTTGGCCCGGGATTGGTGTTGATTCCGGCAGCGATCTACCTGTTCTCGGTTTCTCCTGGCATCACTGCAGTTCTGTTTGCGGTGTGGTGCGTGTTCGTGATGCTGATAGACAACGTGCTGAAACCGATGCTGCTAGGACGTGGGGTGGACGTTCCGATGATCATCGTCGTGCTGGGCGCGATCGGCGGTTTGCTGGCGATGGGTGTGATCGGCCTGTTCGTGGGCGCAATCGTGCTGGTGCTTGGCTATTCGGCGCTCATCGGCTGGGTCGATCAGGAAACTACGTCTACGCCCCCGACAACTCCAACGACCCTGTAAAGGCGCGGATCACCGATACAACTCCGCACTGGAAAGTACGGCGCCGTTCGAGCCGCCGGTCACCAAGACCCCTGTTGTAGCCAGCACAGTGGCGGTATGCCCGTCGCGGGGAATGGTCATGCTGCCGGTTGCAGTGAAGTCGCCGCTCGCGGGGTCGTACAGCTCGGCATCGGAAATCAGATGCGATTTCGCGTCGCCGCCGCCGGCGATGAGCACCGATCCGTCGGTCAGCAGATTCGCGGTCGGCGCCGAATGCGCGGTGCGCATATTGCCAACTTGTGTGAACGTGCCGGTCGACTCGTTGTATGTTTCCGCCGAGTTGATCGCGTTGGTCGCGATGCCTCCCGCCAACAGTACTTCTCCGGTCCCCAACAGCACGGCCCCTTGATGCGCACGGGCTGTGATCATGTTGCCGGTCGCCGTGAAGCGGCGCGTTCTTACGTTGTAGATTTCCGCTGTTTGAAGTGTGACACCGGCGGTGTTGGTGCCGCCTGCGATCAGCACGTCGTTGCTCGGCAACAACGTAGCGGTGTGGCCGGTGCGGGCGGTGACCATGGTGCCGACAGTGCTGAACAGGTCGGTTACGGGGTTGTAGATTTCGGCGCTGGCGAGCGCGCCGTTGGTTCCGGTTCCACCGGTAATCAGCACGGTACCGTCGTTAAGCAGCGTCGCCGTGTGTGAACGTCGCGCCACTACCAGATCGTCAGCCACGAAGAACTGGTTGCTCGCCGGGGTGAACAGTAGCCCGGTTGCAAGCGGATCCGCGTCGGGAGTGCTCGCACCGCCGACCACCAGCACACTTCCGCCCTGGAGCCGCGTTGCCGTGTGGTCGTATCGCGGTCCTGGCATGGCGTCGGTGGCCACGAACGTCGCCGTATCCGGTAGATAGAGGTCAGCGGTACTGAGACCGCTCGATCCGTCGAAACCACCCACTACGAGTACGTTCGCGTTTGCGAGCAGCGTTGCAGTATGCAGCGTGCGCAGCGTGGTCATGGCGGCCGTGTTCGTGAAGCCGCTTTGCGCGACGTCGATGGTGGTGTCCTGCGGCGTTGCGGATTGCGCGTTCGCATCCTCGACAGACACCGTTATGGGAAATGCCCCGACCTGCGTCGGCGTGCCCGACAACGTTCCATCGGTGGCGAAGGCGAGGCCGGGCGGCAGGTCGCCGGACTCGCTCCAGACCAGCGGTGAGACACCGTCGATGGCAGTGAAAAGGTTCGAGTAGGGGCGATTGACGGCCGCCGTGGCGGGCAAGGGCGATGTTGCGATGGTGGGCGGCAACGGCGGATCGATGCCGATGGTGACCGTGCGGGAATCGTCGCGCGCCGGAACGGACGAGTCCGTCACGGTGACCGAAACGGTGTAGGTTCCGGCGGTTGTGGGCGTGCCGGTAATCGTGCCGTTGCGCGCGATCGTCAGTCCCGGGGGCACACCGCTGGCTCGCCAGAAGAACGGCGCAATACCGTTGGTGGCGGTGAACAGAAAACTGTCCTGGTATTGCCAGTTGCCCGGACATGCCCGAATGGAACCGCCGACGAAACACGGCGCGCAACTCGAGCCGGACGGCGCGCACGTGATGCCGTTGCCGAGGTTGTAGGCCGAGCCGACGGCGCCGTCGGGATGGTCGGGCGGTATTTCAAACGAGGGGTCGCCGCCACCACCGCAGCCGCTGCACAGGACGACAGCCATGGCACTGGCCAACAATAGCCAGCGCGTCATCGACGCAGATGTCGGCGCGTTGTTCTTCAGTGACAGCGTTCGTTCCAGACGTCAGCGCCGATCGGTGACGCGTCGTGTCATCAAACGACGGTCGGTGTCGACGTATCGGTTCGGCAACCCCTCATCGGCTTCGCGGCGCCTGTCGGTGCGGCGGTCGATGAAGTGTTGATACACACATCGGCACTCGTAGGGTGTTTCGCAGTCGGGCAGGGGCAGCGCGGGAGCGTCCTCCGACAAGTAGCGCTCTCCGGCGATTCGGGCGACCGCAGGACACGCCTTTGCGCCCCGAGGAGTTTCCACGGCCACGCCGTGGAACAGATTCCTGATGCCGTGGCCGCCCGTACGCCTTTTCTCAAAGCCCTTCTTTTTTCGAAGCATTCTCGTTGCTATCTGTGCGTTTTGTGCGTTGGTGGTTCGTTGGGAATTTACCGGACACTTCTGCGCCGGAACAGATTGACGATCGCTAACAGAATGACCGCGCCCAGGAACGACACCAGCAGGCTCGCCATACTGAAGTCGTTAGCGTTGATCGTGCCTGTTCCCATCATCGGTGCAATGACGATACCGGCGATGAACGCACCGACGATGCCGACGATGACATTCAGAAAGATCCCCTGCTGAGCGTTCGTCTTCATGACGATGCTGGCGAGCCAGCCTAGTACGCCGCCCACAATGAGCCAAGCAATGAAGTTCACGTCGTTCTCCAAGTGAGTGAAGTACTCTGCAGGGTTGCCGAACCACCCTGTTACGGGCACCCCCGGCTGGGCCGAACGATCGTAGGCGCAGGACTACAAATGCTGCCGTATCGCCGGCTGTGCGCGCGACGGCTCCGTCCTACGTCATTGTCGGAAGCGCACCACCTGCATCGAATACGCTCGCGCGGAACACTAGGTTCGAACCTAGCGCGAGGACACGCGAGATGGCAAATGGAAAGGGCAAGAAGTCACCGAAGGCGGAGAAATCGAAGGGCGCCAATCAAGGCGAAGGAGACAAGCGTTCGGCGCGTCGATTCAACGAGGCAGAGCGCAGCTTCGTTGCTTCGGAACGAGGCCGGGCCGCGATTCGTGCGGCCGGTAAGACCCGTGATGGCGAGGAAGAGGAGTCGCTGCGCGACGCAGAATCTGAGGCAGCGAGTCGCGCCCGCGAGAACGATACAGAAGAGAAGCGCGACCATCGCAAACCCGCGCGCTGAGGCGGCAAAACTGACTCGACCCGTAAAATTTGCACGCGCTTATTGGGGGGGCTGGCGCCCGTCGAGTCACTGTATGACGTGTTCGCTGGCGTCTCCGGGTACCAGGGCGGCGGCACACTACTTGCACTTCGTCATATGTGCGTCATTACGGCGCCCAGCAACTACAAGCAGCCACGACAAGGAGGATCTATGAGGACGGCAACCGTGAGCACCGGCGCGATACCGGCGAAGCGCGTGAATGGAACGGAGGTGTACAACTCAGCCGGAGAGCATCTCGGAGAAATCGAGGACATCATGATCGACAAGCCGAGCGGCGAGGTGGTCTACGCGATCATGTCGTTCGGCGGTTTCCTCGGCATCGGCGAGAAATTTCATCCGCTGCCGTGGCAGGTGCTGCGTTACGACACGACGAAAGACGGTTATGTCGTGGACTTGAGCAAGGACCAGCTGCAGAAGGCACCGGCGTATGCGCGCGACGACCTGAACCAGGACGACACGAACTGGCGCGGAAAGGTGTTCGACTACTACAAGCAACCGCCTTATTGGGGCTGACAGTTCCGTAAGGCCACGCTTACAGCGATGACAGATTCATCCGATAGGCAGGATGGTTGGCACGCAGCAGAGTGAAGGTGCGCGGTGATTGACCGTAGCGACTGCGATTCCTGTGGCCGCAGTCTGCACGGTCCTCACCGCGCGCCCTCTTCTGGCAGGCTTGTTTCCCGACGGTGAGGCGAGTGACGCGCCGATCTACTTCTGCGAGCTGCTACGAGAGAGCCTGGTCGCCGTTCGAAGCGGAGTGACTGCCCTTCAACCACGTGCGCACCGCTTCCACAGCGGCACCTTCCGGGTTGGCGTCGCTATCGATCAGGGCGCAGGCCCGCGCGTAGCGATAGTGGCTGACGTGTTCGGAGAACTGGCTCGGGATCGCACCGTCATCCAGCTGCTCGAGGCGTTGCGATTGCGCGTGGCAGTCGGCGCGCCATTCGAGAAATCGCTGGAACTCGGCGTCCGCGGTTGGAAAACGTTCGACTTGTTGTGTGTTGGCCATCCCTTCGCCATCCCGGTTTCTTAGTTTGAGAAACATTAGCTGCAGGTCGGCGTCGCGTCCGTGTTGGAGCGCATAGTTGCGGAACCTGAAGCAGTGGAACCCTCAATCAACTTCCATGCCACGCTAGCAATTCTTTTAGTAACAGTGAGTTACATCCGATAGGCAAACCCGGATGTAAAGATGGGCGACGCTTTCGCGTCCAGGGGCACCGGAGCGTGTAAGCCGCACGGACGGGCTATCATCCGCGCTCGTTTCAAATGAGGTTCGGTCATGGCCCACATTGCGCACCGCACGATTTCGACCAATGGCATCTCGATGCATGTCGCGGAGGCGGGTGCGGGATTCCCCGTGGTGATGTGTCACGGCTGGCCGGAACTCTGGTATTCGTGGCGCCATCAGTTGCATGCGCTCGGCGATGGCGGGCTGCGCGCCATCGCACCTGACATGCGCGGTTATGGCCGTACCGACGCACCGCGCGACCCGGCGCAGTACACGATGAAGATTCTGTGTGCCGACATGGTCGGCCTGCTCGATGCGCTCGATATCGAGAAGGCGGTATTCGTCGGCCACGATTGGGGCGGGGCCGTGTTGTGGCAGATGGGATTGCGGTATCCCGAGCGCGTCGAGCGGCTGATCGGACTGAATACGCCGTATGGCCCGCCAACTCCGGGTTCGCGGCCGACAATCGCGATGCGCGATGCATTCGGGTTGACGGATGCGACGTTCTACATGCGCTACTTTCAGAAACCGGGCGTGGCGGAAGCGGAGTTCGAAGCCGATGTGCGCGGCAATCTCGCGAAGGTGTTCATGCCTTACACGCGCGCAGAAGATCTGTGGACGTTCGCAACGGTCGGCGGCGACGGCAGCGGTGCGCTCACACGAGTGCCGCCGGGCGACACGTTCCTTACCGATGAGGAACTCGACGTGTACGTCAAAGAGTTCACTCGCACCGGATTCACCGGTGGCTTCAACTGGTATCGCGCCGCCGATATGAATGCCGACGAGGTGGGTGCACCGACGGGCCCGGGTCTGAACATTCCAAGCATGATGATCACGGCGGAGAACGACCTGATCCTGCGCCCGGAAATGGCGGCGCACATGCCGCAGCTGATTCCCGGCATCCGCATGGAGAACATCCGCAATTGTGCGCACTGGACGCAACAGGAGCGCGCGAGCGAAGTGAATGCGCTGATGCTCGACTTTCTAAAGGATCTCGCCCGATGAGCGACGCAACGGTACCCAAACCGCGCACTGCCAAAAGACAGGCTGCCGAAAAGCACCCCGACGGTCGCGCGCGATGCGCCTGGTGTGAGGGCGATCCGTTGATGGTTGCGTATCACGACGAGGAATGGGGGCGTCCCCTGCACGACGATCAGCGGCTGTTCGAGTTGTTGTGTCTCGAAGGTGCACAAGCCGGTTTGTCGTGGCGCACGATCCTGCACAAGCGCGAGCATTACAGGAAGGCCTTCGACAGGTTCGATCCGAACAAAATGGCGCGCTACAACGATGCGAAGAAGGCGCGCTTGCTGGAGAACCCCGGAATCGTGCGCAACCGCCTCAAAGTGGAGGCGTTCGTCAGCAACGCACGCGCGTATCTTGATCTGCTCGAAACCGGTAGCAGTTTCGACGACTACCTCTGGCAGTTCACCGGCGGAAAGGTGATCCGCAACCGCTTCCGCACGCTCGCGGAGTTTCCTGTGTCGACACCGCATAGCGACGCGATGAGCAAAGACCTGAAGAAGAAGGGCTTCAAGTTCATCGGCACGACGATCTGCTACGCCTTCATGCAGGCATCAGGTCGCGTAGACGACCACCAACGAGGCTGCTGGGTGGCGGGCACCCAGTAGCCGGAGTCCGTTTACGCTGCGACGCGGACGAAGCGTTCCAGTTCCTTCAGCTTGTCGGCCACGGCTTCCGGTTTCTGCGAGCCGAGTTGCGGCACCACACGGTCGACGCCGAGATCTGAGAAGCCACGCAACATGTCGTCGCTGACGCGATACGGCGGCGTGATTACGATTTCGAAGCCGTTGCGCGAGCGACCTTCCGCGGCGAGCGCCTTGTCGAGGCTCTTCAACACCGGTGCGGTCTGCTCCGGGTCGATCGCAAAGCCGTACCAGCCGTTTCCGTAGCGTGCCGCGCGCCGCAATGCCGCCGGGCTGTGGCCGCCAACGAGAATGGGCAGGTGCGGTTTCTGCACGGGCTTCGGATCGAGCCGGCAGTCAGCGAGCTGGAAGTGGCGGCCCGAATAACTGGCGACGGGTTGGGTCCACAGCCGCTTTACCAGTTCGAGGAACTCGTCGCTGCGAGCGCCGCGATCTTCCCAGCCGTATCCGCTCGCCAGTACTTCTTCCTTGCACCAGCCGACGCCGATACCGAAATCCATGCGCCCGCCGGAGAGCCAGTCGAGCGTCGTGAATTCCTTCGCGGTGTAGATCGGGTTGCGCTGCGAGATCA
>CAZLDA010000049.1:0-1328 GCA_964557875.1 uncultured Pseudomonadales bacterium
GTGCAACTCAACATTCTCGCGAAACGGGTGCTCGGCCTGCCGGACTGACGGCACCTGCACCCGCGCGAGCGCACCACTCCGGGGAATCATCGATGGCAGAACTCACCGGCCAGGCCGCGGCGAGTGACGCAGTGCCTGCAGTAACGCGGCGTCAGATCACCGCTGCCGTGATCGGCAACGCGCTCGAGTTCTACGACTTCACCACCTACGCGCTGTTCTCGATACAGATCAGCCGCACGTTCTTCCCGGCGACACACACGCCGTTCGAGAGCCTGATGCTGACGTTACTGACGTTTGCCATCGGCTTCGTCGGCCGCCCTGTTGGCGCCATCGTCATCGGCCGGTTCGGCGACCGCGCCGGAAGAAAACCCGCGATGTTGCTCAGCTTCACGCTGATGGGCATCGGCATTCTCGGCATCGTGCTCACGCCGTCGTACGCGATGATCGGCGCTGCGGCGCCCGCCTTGCTGGTTTTCTTCAGGCTCATTCAAGGGTTTGCGCTCGGCGGTGAAGTGGGCCCGACCACCGCGTTCCTGATCGAAGCAGCGCCTCCGCACAAGCGCGGTTTGATCGGCGCGTGGCAGAGCGGCAGTCAGGCGGTCGCATCGCTTACGGGTGCCGCTGTGGGATTACTACTCTCCTATTTGCTCACACCCGAGCAACTCGAATCGTTCGGCTGGCGAATTGCGTTCGGCATCGGCGCCATCGTGCTGCCGTTTGGGCTGCTCATGCGTAGACGCCTGCCCGAGACACTGCATCACGTCGAAGTGCCGCGCGATTTCCATCCGACTGCGCGCGGCATGTTCAGCCATGCGCGACCGATTCTGATCGGGCTCGGCATGATCATGAGCTTCACGACGTCGACATACGTGCTGCTCTACATGACGACGTTCGCGTCCGAGACGCTGCACATGTCGACCGCCGCTTCATTCGGCGCGGCGGTCGCCAACGGTTTGCCTGGGGTGGTGTTCGCGCTGCTCGGCGGCGCACTGTCCGATCGGTTCGGCCGCAAGCCCGTGATGATCACAGCGCGCGTGTTGTTCCTGCTCGCGATCTATCCGGCCTTCAGTCTGATGGTGGAGAACCGCGACGTGCTGACGCTGATACTCGCCACCGCCCTGCTCAGCGCACTGAGTTCCACGAGCGTGGGCGTTGCACTCGTGTGCCTCACGGAGTCGTTGCGCAAAGACGTTCGCAGCACCGGCCTCGCCGTGGTGTACGCAATCGGAGTCACCATATTCGGCGGCATCGCGCAGCCGTACGTCACCTGGCTGATCAAAGCCACGGGCAGCCCGCTTGCGCCGGCCTGGTACATGATCGGCGCCGCG